>JACDGI010000079.1 GCA_013821665.1 Anaerolineae bacterium | reverse complement strand
GAGGAGGGATGAGATATGTATTCCATCGGAATTGACTGGGCAGACGCAAAACATGACCTGTGTATTCTGGCTGAAAATGGAACGGTTCACAGTGCCTTTGAGATCAGTAATGATCAGCATGGATTCGACCTACTGCGTAAACGTCTTGGGCGTTTGAATGCGCCTTTTCGAATCAACATTGAGCGGACGGATGGGCTTTTGGTGGACTGGCTCGTGCGGAATGGGCATGCCGTTTATCTGACACCACCGCTTGCCTTACATCATCGTCGGCCACGGCGCAGTAAGACGGACCAGAGTGATGCCTACTTGCTGGCTCATTTGCTGCGGATTGGGGAGACCGAATGCCGTCCACTCGCCCGGCGCAGTGATTTGGTCGAGTATTTGCGCCAGTTGCTGCGAGCCTATGATTCGATCCTGCAAGAACAGCGGCGTTTTGGTAATCGCCTAATCTACTTACTGAAGCTGTATTATCCGGCTGCACTGAAGGCTTTTTGCCAACCGTATCGCCTGATTGCAATGTCCTTTTTGGAGCGGTATCCAACTCCAGAAGCGGCTCAGCGGGTGACATTAGATGAATTACGACAGTTTTTGAGAGACGAAAAATACCGTGGCCAGAAACTGGATTTGAAAGTCTTAGAACTGTATGACATCCTGCAAGCCCCAGCTCCCAAAGCCGATGTTCAAGCTGGATCCGTTATTCACGTCCAGATGCTCATTCCGGTGCTGCGACATATTTACCGCAGTCGTCGGGATTTAGAGAAGCAGATTGTTCATGCCTTCCAAGGACATCCTGATGCCGCCATGTGGCTGACCATACCGGGAGCTCAGCGATTAACCGCCGCCCGGCTGCTGGCTTGGATTGGTGATGATCGAGCCCGTTTTTCTACCGCCAATGTTTTGCAGGCCACGGCTGGAACGGTACCCGTCACGCGGCGCAGTGGGAAGAGTAAATCGGTCGAATTCCGTACTGCTTGTTCCCACAAAATCCGTAAAGCTGTCGATGACTTGTCACGCCAAAGTGTCAAGAAATCCAACTGGGCACGTGCCTACTATGATGCTCAGATTGAACGGGGGCATGGCGCTGCCAGAGCTTACCGGGCGTTAGGGAATCGATGGCTGAGCATTATCTGGAAACTATGGCAAACCCAACAAGCCTATGACGAGAAAATCCATAGGGCAAACAGGGCGATGCACGGCCAGTTGCAGCTCACGAAATAACACGAGAGTTTGTCTGACAGATGGGGGTTTGGCTTCCTAAACCCCATCGGTAAGTTACATCTCAGATAGAAACCTAATGGGGCGGCTGCTCAATGTCGGACAGAACGCCGTATTTGAATTTGTCAAACGAACACCGGCGCAACGCTGCCCGGTGCGTTTGGTCGGTTCGGTACGCCGAGCCGACACGCTGACCCGCACCTCAGTGCGGGGTCAGTGGTGCTGCGCGTGAGCGCGGCACGTCAAGCCCTCACGGCGCTTGAGTGACCAGCTTTTAGCTGGCGATCCCCCTCAGCCGAGACTACGCCACAAATGGGTGTAACTCTGCTGTGCCACCAACGTGTGAAACACACTGTTGGTAGCTGAGGGGGTTCGAGCGTTGCATCGCAACGCCGGTGCTGCTGCTAAGCAGCACGCTGTCATACAATCCATACCCAAAACAGACCCAATTCCACAAACTCATGCTACTTTTGACTCTGGACAGTCTAAAAATGTCACCCCCCTCAGCCGAGATTACACCACAAATGGGTGTAACTCTGCTGCACCACTAACGTGTGAAACACACGGTTGTTGGCTGAGGGGGTCGGCGTTGCTTGCAACGCTGGTGCTGCTGCAAGGCAGCACACTGTCGCTACATCCTTACCCAAAACAGTCTTATTTCCACAGACTCAAGCTACTCTTACTCATTGAAAGTCAACAGCCTGAAGCGCATCGGGAATCCTGTCATACAGGTAGAAAAGTAGCGTTGAAGGCTGGGTGTTGCGAGAGCGTCAGACAGACAGGATAGAGCCATCTTAGGATGAGGGTAATAAAAAGCCCACTGATGGGTATAGACTTGCGAGGTTCCACGAAGACGAGTTACTTGTGTTCATATTCATCAATTATGTGACGAATTTCTTCAGCGGTTATGTCCACGCGCTCATTTTTGATATAGACCGTAATTAGAATAACGCGCGTTGTCGTTCGAATGTAGTAAACCACTCGATACCCACTGCTTTTACCTTTGGTTAAATCGCTGCTTTTGACTCTAACCTTGTACACCGTGTGACCAGTATTCGGTATTTGATTACCGGGTGTTTCGCCGCTTTCCAACTGACGAATAAGTTCCTCAACATCCTCAAAGGCATGTGGATACTTTTTTAATAGATGCTTCAGGTCTTTTGCGGCTGGTCGCGCAATATCTACCTGAATGGGCGACTTATTCGTCACTTTCGATAAATTCGCGCAGCTTGGAAGCTGGGATTGTATCTCCGGTCATGGCGGCTGCCCAGCCTTCACGAAACCCTGTAAGCAGGTCTTCTTTTGTTGGCTCGTCTTCCTCAATTAGTGATAACAGATAGTCGTTTGGTGTATCAAAACCATGCAGCCGCGCTTGTTGTTCAAGTCGCGCCTGTTGTTCGTCGGTTACGTGTAGAACTAATTCATTCATGGTTGTTCCTTTCACTCCCGCAATCATAACATATATTGGGTAGCAGGATGCACCAAACCCGCCTTTTAACGCGTTTTCCAGCACACCCGTAGCCACTGGCTGCTTTCGTGGCGAATTTGCGCTACGACTTGTGAGTTTTGGTGTTTCCTAGTGTCCACTAGGGCATTAAGATCTGATAGACGCACAACTAAACGGGTATATTCCTCAAAAGTCCTTATTAGGCGACAAATATTATGTCTACAGATGCCACGATCCAAGTGATGATTGTTGACGATCATGCTATGGTACGGCATGGGCTGACTGTCTTACTTGAAGCGTTCGATGAGTTTAAGCTTATTGCTGAAGCCCACAACGGACAAATGGCTCTGACGTTATGCAGCCATTATCAACCGGATGTCATTCTCATGGATTTGCTGATGCCGGGTATGAGCGGGATCGAAGCGATCCGATTGATTCTCGCGAATTACCCTCAGATAAAAATCATTGTTCTAAGCAGTAATCTGGATGAAATCCTTCTTCAGGATGCGTTACAAGCAGGAGCAATTGGGTATTTACTTAAAACAGGAACTATTGATGAGGTCGCCGAAGCTGTACGAAGTGCTTATCACGGTCAACCCAGCCTCCACCCGCAAGCCGTCAGCACCTTAATTTCGGTAAATCAACATCCGCCGCCTAAAGTTGGTTACGACTTATCACGGCGTGAACGTGAAGTTTTGGCCTTGATGGTTCACGGAATGACGAACCGCAAAATAGCTGCACAGTTGTTTATCAGTACGTCCACCGTAAAAAACCATGTTGTAAATATTTTCACCAAACTGAATGTGGACAATCGGACAAAGGCTATTGCACTTGCCTTGCGAGCAGCAATCCTAGAAGCAAATTAGTTATTTTCAGGCATTATTGGCCCGCGTTCACTTCTCTCAGCAACCTATAGGCGGGTTTCTTTTTATCCAGAGAGGTCTAATATTCCATAGAGGTTCCGGCCAAGGGAGGCAAGTTATCCAATATCTGCTGTAATTCGCTATCCGCTAACTTAGTCAGGTCATCCGTACGGCCACCTGAATAGCGTCGTGCAAGTAACCGTTCTCGCCCCGCTGGTGGCGCATCTGTAATTGCCCATAAGGCTTCATCAGTCAGCGGAAATAAATTAAACTATTGGAATCGCGCCAAAATATGCCGAGCTAGATCATTAATGTTCATAGAGCAGACGGTTTCTCCGAGTATTCAGGTCTTCTAATAGTAGTGGACAAAAACTGTCCACTAGGCCAAATTTTATAGCCAAACTGACTTAAGATTAATCTAGGTTTAGCACCCCGCAATCGCCTTTTAAGCCCCATTTGCCGCGTTCTGGCACAACTTATACCCACTCAGCGCCCCGTTTACGGCAGCCTGACAGCACAGCGAACGGGTGATTGGTCGCTGTTAAGGGTAGGCATGGCATATATCGTGAAAACCTCTACAATACTTTTCACTAGTAAACGCACACTTGGGAGAACATTATGCCTACCGAATTACCCCATACTGATGATGCTACTGTTATGCGTATGTCTATCGCTTGGAGCATTGTAGATCGTGCTGGCTTACAACAAACAACGCCTGCCCAAAGTCCTGAGGAAAAACGCAAAACGCTAACACAAGCCTATATTGATACCTATAATGCCATTATTGCAAATGAAGACCAGCCAAAGGGCGCTAAAATGTCGTTTGGCAATTGACATACCCGAAATCAGCGACAGAGGCCGTCGGCATCGGTTAACCAGCTTGGTGTAGTCAACAAAAACGCCCAACAGTCGCATGAGATGGGCGAATGCAGAACGTGATAGGGCAGAGTCTTAGCAAGGCTGCGCGGCTCCCATCGAATGGGTTTAAAACCGGAACCGAGCCAGCTTCCGGCGGATTTGAACATCCCCGGTGACAGCATCGAGCAGGGTGATGCATTCATTGCTGTGTCCAGCCTGCACCTATGCCTCTCGAATACTTTCACCGGTTGCCAGCCATTCGGTAATCCACGTTCGGGGGAACACATACGCAATCAGATCAATATCTTCAATATAGTCATTTGCAAAGCGTCAGGTAGGCGGTGGTTTCACTAGAAGTGAAAAAATCAGGTTCCGATAAAATGGGAGTATTCAATTTATTTCCAAAAGGAAATCTCATGCGACGTGTCTCTCTTGTATGCCTGTCATTTTTATTCATTCTGTTGCTGTCGTTGTCAACCACGTCTGCACAAGAAATCGTATACAGCACACCGGCATGGGTCAAAGGCTATGGTGCAATCTGGTTTACGGAGCACACACCAGATAACAGTCAGATTATCTTAGCCACTTCTACCGGACTTTACTTGCTTAATACCCATACACCGGATGTACTGCCGGTTCGATTAGAAGGGCACACGGACACAATTCGCAGTGTTGCTTTTAGCTTGGATGGATCGCTAATGGCAACATCCAGTTTCGATGGAACGGTTCGTTTGTGGAGAATGCCTTCCGGTGAGGCCATTTGGAGCGCCCGATTGAGTGATCCCTGTTGTGAGAGCGACCCACCCGCAAAAGTTTTTTTCACTGATGATGCCTCTCTATTAATGGTTGAAATGGGAGCGCAATATTCGGCAGGAGCATTCGTTATCAATGTCCACAGTGGAAAAGCGCTGCACATTGAAAACAATATGTTTCCCAATAACGCCACTATTCGTGGCAATGATTTGTTCTACATCAACCAAGCAAAGGATGGGTTTCATATCTATCGTCTCCACGCAACTGACGATAAGATCGCGCAAAATGAGGCGGCAGCTTTGAACGCTGCGCAAGTACAAGATGAAGCAAGCCCGAACACTGCTGCAAGATTGACTAAGGATTATGCAATTGCCTTATCAGATAAGAGTGTACTGAGCGGGATCAATTTGAAGAATGGGAATAAATTAGAACCTATAATCGATTTTCCACAACCTATGGCAATTTTTGAAAATACGGTTTGGGGAACACGTAATGGAATACTTTCCGCAGTTAATCTAGATACGGGCACACGAGTCGATTTGGCCCTAAAAGATATTCGGAGCAATGATAATAAACAATGGCTGCTATATATCGACACGGATGGTCAGTTCAGCGTTTTTGACTTGACCACGTTAGAACATACCGCTGTCATACCAATGGCAACCATTTACAGTTGGACAAATGGATATCTCCTCTACTCTGAGAATACAAGTATCAAACTATTTAACGCAGCTACAGGTAAAACTATTACACTTGAAGATGCCGTTATTCAAAATGATAATCAACTCCTGTATATGCATATTGCAGACGATAAACTGCTAACTGCCTACGGAACTAATCCAATTTATTTTGGTATTTTTGATGCCCTAACAGGTAAAAAGATCGTTGCTCCCACTCCCTACATCAGTATTAATCTCAATTTGTCAGTGACTGACAAGGATCGTTTTGCAATTTCAGCACAAGATACTAGTGGTCAAACGTCAGGACTATTGGTTGCGGATCTGAAAAGTGGAATGCTTGGTTTTTATCCGACCCCAATATCAGAACAGCCTCAATTATTCATCGGTGATCAGCTGTTTTATAGGAATAGGGAGGTGGGTTATGGGCTGCTCGATTTCACAACTGGGGAACAAATACGTTTTACCTCAGAAGGGCATAGCGTGAGTGCTTTGGCTTTTAGCCCCGATAGCAAGCGGTTAGCAACTGGCGGGACTGACAATACCGTACGCCTATGGGATGTGAACACAGGGGCACAAGTGGCCCTTATTGCTGTACCCAACATGGCAACACGTATAGCTTACGGTGAACGAGGAATTGCCGCTTTATATACTCATCAATTGCAATTTATAAATATCCCAGCAACGAGTGTGCCTACCAATACCCTGGTTGGTTCGACTGAACTTGATGACATCGCGTTACAAGGGGATACGATTGCAGCAGCCGGTGAGGGCAATGTCCAGCTTTTTACTGTTGACACTGCTGGCAATATTAGCGCTACAAACAGGCTCGTTCCTGTATCCTCAAAACCTTCACTGCGCCAGTATAATACGGTAGCAATGAGTGAGCGCTATATTGCAGCGGCAGGATCTATTTATGCCAAGGATGGATCTTTACTCGATACAGTTGTTGATTTATGGAACGTGACTACGCATAAGTATGTGCAGAGACTAGATAGTCAAACACATGGGCAGGCCTACGATCTATCTTTCAGTTCCGATGGTGCGCATTTGGCGCTCACGACTGGCGGTATAACTGTAGTCTGGAACTTCCAACGTACACTCACTGAACCTGCCTTCATTACAACAACAGGCTTGGATTCAGGGAGTGCATTCGCTGGTAATGTGCTGGCTTCCGTTGAGCAGTCTTGGCTCAAACATACAGTGGATCTGCATGCGGCGAACGACGGCATCTACATGGGTACCCTGCGTCGCACCATCAATTCGTCAGGTAGCGGTGGGGGAAACAGTTATCGTGTGCCGTTGGCCGCCAGCGCAGATGGCTCGTATGTTGCGCTAGTTGATGCGTCAGGGGAATTGGTCATGTGGCATATCCCTGCGCCCTTTGACACCACAAATAGTGACAAAGCCTATGTCATCCCTTACTGTGATTCCTTGGGACTTATACCTGTAAATCCTACCCAAAACCAACCGGTTATGCTGACATGGAGTTGGTACGCAACTAATATTCCCAATCTTATGGATCATCTGCGGAGTGCCTATTATGAAATTGCTCTTGATGGCACAAACCTTCCCCAATGGCAATTTCAACGCAGCACCGCTAACCGCAATAAGGTCAACAATAACAACTGGACGCTCTACTATTCATTGGATGTAGGGACGCTCAAACCAGGTGTACATACTCTAATGTATCGTCTGACGTGGCAGAGCTCCATCTCTGACGGGATCACTGACTACGGGCCAAATACTGCTCATCCCGAAGATACGGGAACTTGCACCTTCACGGTGAATTAGGACTCTCCATTGCGCACCGCTTTGGTCTCTAGGAGAGTGCGCAGCGGCATATGTTGGGCTGAATGGATGCACTTTGAAAAACTTCGAGCCTAATTTGGCGGACTGTGGATAACTTGGTCACCTATTTGCGATGACACCCCACAAACGCGTTTTAAGGCCTATTTGCGGCGTTCTGGCATACCCGGTACCGCTCGGCTGTTTCGCCCTGCTTCCGGCAACCAGACAACACTGCGAACGGGTTTACAGTATGAGCTACTCCAGCGGCATCGAACACTTTCGTAACAACAGCTTGTCGGTCATACGTTAGTCTACTTCTATCGCTTGAAGAAAATTTAATGTGCGGGTGCTACAGTAATAGAGCCTTTCAATACTAGGAGGTTGCTATGCAGTCCACCGTTTTTGATAAGCGAATGCGGCGTGTCGTTACATTCCTTATTGGCGCTAACATGATATTGCTCATTGTGAATGTGCTGTCCTATCTTCCCGTTTTAAGTAACGGTGGATTACTCGGTTTTGTCGCAGTCACAGGCATTTTGTTGATATATGGATACCTGACGCTCGGAAGTCCAATTGCGGTTGGGAAATTGCCCAACATAATTTGGCGGGGCGGGGTCTATCTTGGTATATGCAGCGGATTAGTTTTAAGCGTTGATCTCATTTCGGGCTATGTCCTGCCTGACCCGACAATTAGCACTCGAACATCGCTCGCAGCCTATGGATTATTTCTCATACTAATATTCGTTTCGGGGTTCATCGGTGGTCGGCAGACAGGGAAGTTTACGTCAGGTATTACGACTGCCCTCTGGTGTGTTTTAACAGCCCTTCTCATCTGGTTTTTCGTCGAGTTTGCAGCGTATTTGCTCTTTTCCAACACGCCGAGTGGAGCCGCTTTCGTACGCGATGAAATGCAAACCGATTTTATCCGCAGCGGCATGACAGATTATCAAGCTTTTGCCTTAAGCGACTTTTTTGGAGCAGGCTTTTTCCATCTTATATTAGGTCTTATCTTCAGCGTGATATTGGGATTTATAGGCACGACTGTCGGAAAAGTCTGGAATGCTATCGCACCCTCTCAAGTTTCAATAAACCGCTAGTCGATTAATATTAGCCAACTTGCTTTCTCCATTCCTTGACACTCACTTAGAACCGAAAGCGGGCTTCTTTCCGGCGGTTGGCCGCATCGCCAGTCACCGCATAGAGCAGGGTAGTGCTTTCGTTGCTGTGACCGCTCTGCATCTGGGCATCGCGCAAGCTGCCACCAGTCGCTAATATTCACTCGGATTGGAACAAATCATCATCGACGTTGCCGGAATGACACTCACTCAAAGAACATGAAGATCAATACATCGACCAGCAAATCCCCACTGAGTTTCTGCTTGTTGGTATTTATTATTTCTATTCCCTTTTGGCTGTTAGGGGCTGTGGCAGGTGATCTCACCCAAATCATTCCCGTAAACCTTCCTATAAGCTCACTCATGGTTGTTTGCCCCATTAGCGCCGCTTTGATCTTGACCTATCGCGATCACAAATCGAGGGGTGTACAGCAGCTCTTAGGCAGGGTCTTCGATTATCAAAGAGCCAGCCATAAACTGTGGTATCTGCCTGTTATTTTCCTCATGCCTATCATCATGGTTTTATCCTATGCTTTCATGCGCTTGATCGGATTGCCTCTCCCTGAGCCTCACCTTCCATTTCTGAGCATACCGGTTTTTCTGCTGGTGTTCTTCATAAGTACTATCGGTGAAGAGATCGGTTGGTCAGGCTACGCGCTTGACCCTCTGCAAACCCGATGGGGCGCATTAAAAGCAAGTCTCATTTTAGGCTCGGTCTGGGCCATATGGCACGTCCTACCATATATTCAGGCTCATAATACCCCTGAATGGATTGTGTGGGAGTGCCTGGCTACGGTTGGGCTGCGGGTTATTATGGTTTGGCTCTACAACAACATGGGCAAAAGCCTATTTGCAGCCATCCTGTTCCATGTCACGATTGATATGGGATGGGTTTTATTTCCCAACTATGGATCACACTACAACCCGGCTGTCACGGGAATCATCATCCTTATTACAGCGGTCATCATCACATTTTTATGGGGACCAAAGACCCTGACTCAATATAAATTCAGCCGCTTGCGATTGAGGAAAAAGTTGACTAGGGTTGAAAGTAATCAGTAACAACCGATAGCCTTATTTTCTAAGATCGACCTTTCAGGGTCTACGTGTTTCAAAATGGACTTCCGGATAGTTCTTGGATGCGCCATCCAGCAGTGGCGACGGCTGATTTTTGAGGTGCTTATCAAAGAAGGCAACTGTATAGGCATTGATGATGTTAAATGTGCGCTGACTGTCGATTGGCCCGGTCAGACCCAACTGCGAGGTAATGGGTGACCAGTAGGGAAAATCCGTCAGGTTAAGGTGGAACATGTTGGGTATTTGCAGGTAATAGCCATCTCCCGACAGGCTTTCGTACACTGCCCGCATGGTGGTCTGATGCTGCTCAATATCCTTTTCGGTCCAACCACCGGATCGCGCTCGTTCAAGGCGCATGCTATCAGCATCCCGTGTGATCCACATGGCCGGTTGTTGTAAGCCATGTTTCACGACATCGGCAGACATGAAGACATCCATAATTAGACAGGCTTTCAGGCGTGGTTCCTTCAGGCAGGCTTCAGCCGCATTGATGCCCCCAAGTGAGATGCCGAAGATACCCGCATGTCCGAGGTCAAGCCGTCCTGTCAGGATATGGTTGGGGTCAGCTTCGTTGATAGCAGCGAGTTGATCGAGTGTGAAGGGAACATCTGCCGAAAAATAGGGGATAATGCCATCGGGCAGGGCTTTGCCAAAGAGGGTCGGTGCGATTGCAAGCGGCTCGACACTTTGTTGAATAACCGGTTGGATTTGGTCTTTAAACAGCCCTGATACTTCACGTCCGTCAGGGAAGTGTACCAAGGCAACCGCACCCGGCTGGTCCAGCCCCACAACGATATATCCCTGTGAAACCAATTCTTCCACTTGGAAGGTGTTCACCTGACGGAATCCGTCCAGCCCTGAGAGAAAGATCAGTACCGGATACTGGGCTTGGTCTTCGGCTACAGGTGGATCTGCAACAGCATTGGTCGTGACATATTTAAAGTGCGTGAAGAGAAACACAGGCAGATGTGTCAGCCGCGCCAGTGCAGGTGTAATACTTTCGGCATCCGGGATATAAGGCGCACGCGGTGCTGACGGCTCATCCTTGGCGGGATACCAAACCTGTGCCATCAGTTCACGTTGGTCGTTTGGATCGGTTGTGAAAAGTTCTGGGCGGTCGGTATCGACCCAGTGATAAGTCGTTGTGCCAATCGCGTAAGGTCCAGTCGGTTTGGGAAAGTGAAACACGGGTAACACGATGGGCAAAACAATCGAAACCAGTATGCCCAGCACACCCAACCCAACACCGATACCCGCAAAGACTCGATTGATGTGCAGAGTATTGGGCGTGACGATCCCAAACAAGGCGATTAGGCAGAAGACGAGCGCCAATAGGTAGGCTGGAACCATCTGCCAGCGTGGGCCTTCAACCACGATCTGCAAGATTGCTATCACGAGTGAGATGAAGGCTGCATATCGCATCCCGCGTAGCGCAGGGGGTAGGGGGATGACAAGACTGACGAAGGCCAGCAGATTGGCAAGAGACAAGAGGATTTCAATCGGTCTCATCTCTAACCGCCTTTGTTAAACATATCAGTTGGGTTGTTCAATGATGTAGAAAATCTGAGTATAGTCCCTCATCTGCAAAAAGCCGAAAGGTGAAGTCTCGTGCGAGGCAGGTCGGATGACGCAGCCCATGTTCCCTGTCCACCTCTCAGGCTGTACAAAAAGGATGAAAAACCGCAATTTTGTAAAGTTTTGTAAAGTCAATCTCCCGTGACATCCAGTTTTGCAGTAGTTTGTGTAAACCCAACGACTCTATCACCATGAACCTGCCAACAGGGTAGAGTATTCGTGCTGTAATCCGAGTTGACTACCTTGTCTGTTATCTATCACATCGTAGTCTGACTCGATAAAACTACTGTCATGTCTGGGGACATCATCCCACGTTGCGTCCCACCAAAATCGTCCTACATTTTAAATGAAATAACTCGGTTTAGTAGCTTTGGTAAAATGAGGTGGAGTAGTATTATCCTTTCGCCTAAACATTCGTTGCGCTCTAACAATCAACCTTAATGAATAAAGACAAATCGTCCCACTCAGAATCGCAAAAAGTCGCCCAAGAATTAGCCGCTTTACTGGGCGAGAAACAGCACGGTGTAATCGGCCAAATCCGGCGCATTATTCAAGTGTGTGGTGCCGATTTCACCCGTGAGATATATGCGGCTACCCTAGAGATTGAAGCCACTGGCGGTATGCTGTTACCCGATAATTCCCGCCGCCGGACTCCCGGTGGCATCTTTCTCCATCTCATTCGCTCCAAGCTCGATGATGATCAGAAGAAGCAGGTCTTCTACGGTAAGGTGAAGGCTGGCATCCCACTTTTGTCGTGGACAAAACGGATCGCCATCATTCAATCTCTACAAACCGACCAAGGAAAGATCGAGTCGCTGACGGTATCGCTCTGTGGCCGACCGGAACGGGTTGAAAAACGGGCTGAAGTCGTCGTCATTACCCTGTCTGATGAGCCATCCATCGTGAATTTACCGCGCGAAATCCCCAAACCGCCATCCACACCGACTGTGGTTGTCGTTTATGTCGCGCTCGAACAGTGGGAGAAGGTTGAAGCGGCCACTACAAATTCATCTGAGCGGCTGCTCGTTGAGGGTATTTGTGCCTTTGACCCGGAGACCAAGAATATTGTCGTCTTCGCCACCTCCGTACAGCGTAGTGAGCGGTGAGATCAAATCCCACGGCTGCTGTGGCTTCAATCGGGGTCAACGCGAAAGCATAATCACTGTAGGGCAGGGCAGCGAAAGGTGATAAATCACGCACCCATTATTGTTGTAAGCAACCTCTCAATTTATGTACAATCTATCCGTAGAAATAACGTCCACATACGGGAAGAAAAGCAATGAGTAAGAAAAAGCCCGCAACCGCAGTGATTATCAAGGATTTGGCCTACTACATGGCACTGCTGTACCCCATTCTGCTAACGCCCATTACCGAAGGCGACCACACTCAATGGTATGCCGAAATCCCAGTATTAGGCGGCATGATGGTTGACGGCGCAACCGTCGAGGAAGCCATAGCGGAACTGGAATACGTGAAGGGGGAGTTTATGGCATGGATGTTGGAAGACGGAGACGCGATTGCCGAAGCAGCCGAATTTCCCTAAGACTTAAATAAGGAGGTAGATTGTGGAAAAGAACGTCAATTATTATATGTCTCTGCCGTATCCCATTCTATTGATACCTGCATTTGAACATCAGAAACACTTCTGGTACGCCCAAATTCCGGCATGGAAAGGCTTCATGGTTGACAGCGCAACCCTCGAGGAAGTTCTCAAGACACTAGAAGAAGTGAAAGAGGAATGGATTGAATGGCACTTGGAAGACGGAATGCCCATTGCCGAACCGGAGAGCATCACCGCCTAACGAACCGAAGGTTACAGACCAGCTTCATGGAGATATTTCGTTGTGCGGATGGAAAGTAATCATGGTCAAACCGTCAGAATATACTGACAGTTGCAAGTTATGAATGAGGAGGGCAGGGGATATTTTAATCATCATCACGCAGGTGTTCACCACGTCGCAACCGCCCCAGCTTGTCCTGAATACGCTTCCTTGCCGCCTGCGTAGCATCGGGGTCAGTCTTTACCTGCCATTTAAAATTGTCCTGCAAGGGTAGGAGTGAGAACATTCATTACTGGAAAGGATGGGCACATATCCCCATCTCTATTCGTCTTCTCAACGACTTTTGGACACTTTCAAATAGGTGCTGTTTCAATTCTGTCTTAGCAAAGTCATTAGAGGTATAATTTAAATACTTAATAACGGTAAAAAAAGGATATTAGCGTGCAAAAACAAGCCCGTACATTATATATTCTGATCGCTGTAATGCTCTTATCCCTACCGGGCATCGCCTTCGCTCAGGAAACGTCGCTTAGTTCAAGCTTCACCTATCAGGGTAGCCTCAACGATGGATCGGGTGTGGTCAATAACCTGTGCGACTTTCAATTTGGATTGTTCGATGCCTCGACCGCTGGCTTACAAATCGGCAGCACCTTGACCCGCACCAATATTAGTGTCAGCAATGGTGTGTTCAATGTGCAGTTAGATTTCGGGGGCAATGCCTTCAACGGCACAGATCGTTACTTGAATATTGCCCTGCGCTGTCCGGCAGGCACGGGCAGTTACATTCCGCTCACACCGCGACAAGCACTAACCCCCACACCCTATGCACTCGGTCTGTACGGGCTTGAAGTGCAGCAGAACGCTACCAGTCCCAACCTGATTGGCGGTTTCAATGGCAACAACGTCACCGCAGGCGTAGCAGGTGCGACCATCAGCGGCGGCGGTAGCACAGCTAATTTGAACCGTGCAACGGATGATTATGGTGCCATCGGTGGCGGTATAAATAATCAGGTGGGCAATAACGATGCCACGTTGAATAACGCGACGAATGCCACAGTCAGCGGTGGTCAAAACAATACGGCCAGCGGCTCTATTGCCACGGTCGGCGGTGGTTATACGAATACGGCCAGCGGCGTTGCTGCGACGATTGCGGGCGGGGCCAACAACACCGCCAACAGCGTCTACGCGATGGTTGGCGGCGGTAGCAATAATATGGCTGGTGGCCCTTATGCGACCATTGCGGGTGGCAACTTCAATTCGGTCAACCATGACTCAGCGACGGTAGGGGGCGGTCAAAACAACACCGCCACCAATGATGTTGCGACGGTAGCGGGTGGTCAATCCAACAACGCCAGTGGCTTCGGTGCGACCATCAGTGGTGGCTACCTCAACGGTGCTAGTGGCCTCAAATCGATGGTCGGCGGCGGCGAGCACAACCTCGCCGCCGCCATCGATGCGACGGTCGGCGGTGGCTACACCAACACCGCGAGTGGTAATTCGGCGACCATCAGCGGCGGCTATCTCAATATCGCCAGCAGCTTATATGCGACCGTCGGGGGCGGACTGACGAACATGGCCAATGGCAACTATACGATAGTCGGCGGTGGTCAGACCAATACGGCCAGTGGCAGCTATACGATAGTCGGCGGTGGTCAGACCAATACAGCCAGTGGCGACTTTGCAACAGTCAGCGGTGGTCAGACCAATACCGCCAGTGGCTACTTTGCAACAGTCGGCGGTGGTCAGTTCAATACCGCCAGTGGCGACTATGCGATAGTCGGCGGTGGACTCATGAACACCGCGTTTGGTAGCCGTAGCTTTGCAGCCGGACGGCAAGCAAAAGCCAATTATGCGGGAACGTTCGTTTGGGGTGATGACACGGCTGCTGATGTCGCTTCGACGGGCATAAACCAATTCGTCGTCCGTGCCAGCGGCGGGATATGGTTTGGAACGAGCAGTACGCCCACCTTCACCGGATTCCTGAATACCTCGACTGGCGCTTACCTTTCAAATGGCGGCACATGGACCAACAGTTCCGACCGCAATAAGAAGGCCAACTTCTTGGCAGTAGACCCACAAACCATGTTACAAAGTGTCGTTAACTTGCCCATTTCGAGCTGGAATTACACCACACAGGATGCCTCCATTCGTCACATCGGCCCGATGGCACAGGATTTCTCAGTGGCCTTTGCTGTGGGCGAAGACAACACCCATATCAGCACCATTGACTCGGAAGGTGTAGCCCTTGCCGCCATTCAAGGTTTGTATCAGGTCACGCAAGATCAGAAGACCCAACTTCAACTAAAAGACCAACAAATCACTTCGCTTGAAAGCCAAATTTCCACACAACAAACCCAACTAAATGATTTAGCCACTCGTCTAGCAGCCTTAGAGAAATTGGCTGAAAATACGCATCCACCAACCGAATCAGGCTTGCCTATCGTCGGGTTAGTAGGTGTCTTGGTCATCAGCGGCACATGGCTCAGTCAGCGCAAAACGCAGGAGAAAAATTGAATATGAAATTGAAACGAATGATGCCAATGATATTGGCAATCGTAGTCATGCTGATTGCTGGGAATGTTTGGGCACAAACTGGTGGTGGCTACATCTTGATTCGCTCAACTGTCGCAGGAGGCAGTGCCACCAGTAGTGGGGGTGGTTATACGCTTCGCGGCACAACCGGCCAAGCCGAAGCCAACGCAATCCCCACAGGAGGTGGTTATTACATCACTGATGGCTTCTGGCCGCTGCCTGCTCCTGTCATCATTTCGTCTACAAGTGCGGCTCCTGCCCGTAATTATTTTACAGTTCACACCATCCCATTAAGTTGGACCGGACTTTCATGGGCTGTTGGCTATCAGGTTCAAGTTGCGACTGACAAACTTTTCATCAATATCGTCTGGAATGATGCCACACTCTCCGCCAATGCCTTGAGTGTGACCACGCCCTACCTTGCCAACAGTATCTATTACTGGCGTGTACGTGCCAGAGCCAACCCAGTCAAATGGGGTAACTGGAGCGCTGTCGATTCATTTACGGTGAACAGTCCCTAAATTGGGGTCTATTTTTGCGAGCGATTGAGCGTCGCCTTATGTGGAATCTCGAAAGTTGCTAGAAAAAAGAACTGCCACATTGAACTTGGCACCACCACCATTCAGGCTTATCATATTCACCCGGAGTGACAAACCTCTGAAACTGCTGATAAATGGTCAGGTATTTCGCCATCTTGAAGCTCTGTTTCAATTCCACTTCACAGCTACAGATTGACCCGGTGAGGCTGCATCAAAACGAGTAGACGTGGTATTTGACGCTCATCACCATAAAGTTGCTCCCTCAGTACCCAGCGCGACTCATCGGCATTGGGTGAAATCACCCAAATCATCGCATAAGCATTATCCAAACCATCCACAATCGACTTGTACCATGTCATCCCGCCGGGGATGTTGTGTTTATGCCTCCATGTAGCGATGCTGCGCTGATTAAGTTCGGTTTCAAGCTGATCGACAAAGGCGCTGTCTTTATGGCTGTAACTGATGAAAACATGTGTCATTGAGTTTAGTCTTTTTCGCTGAGAATAGTGCAGCGAATAGTAACCTATTTAGGCGCTTATTTTTCGCAGTATTGCCTCTAGCAAAGGTACCAAAACAGTTCCTGTAAATCAGTGTTATAACGAATTATTTGGCTTTACACTTATGGATTAGTTGATCTCCCTATTGATAATCATTGAAGGGCAGAAGAACTGCACTTGATACCTCAAAAAAATGCTATTAATATTTTGTCATTCATTATGGTCATGTTTTCTTTTCTCAGCTTGGAAAACCATATCGTCTCTCCGAGAAATTAGGACCGAAGTCTTTAGGCCGACAGGGCAATAAAGGAGTAAAATTATAATAATGTAAATTTGTGGATGAGTGAGAATGAGTGTTCTTCGTATGAGTCATCGCCGTTGGTTTGCTGCCCTCAGTCTAGCCTTGC
>JACDGI010000787.1 GCA_013821665.1 Anaerolineae bacterium | reverse complement strand
CGGTTAGTGCTGCTCCGGTTGCACCGGTGGCGAGTTTCACAATGGATAAGGCTACGGGAACGGCACCCTTGACCGTCAACTTTACCAGCACATCAACCGGTGACTTCGACACTGTGGCGTGGTCATTCACCGACGCGAACAATAATCCAGTCGGCACGGCCAATACACCCACAACCAGCTTCGTCTTCCCAACGGCGGGCACTTACAACGCCACACTCACCGTCAGTGGTACCGGCGGCACAAACACCTCGGCAGCGCAGACCATCACGGTCAGTGCTGCTCCTGTCGCTCCCGTTGCCAGTTTCACAATGGATAAGGCCACTGGAACTGCCCCGCTGACGGTCAACTTCGCCAGCACTTCAACCGGTGATTTCGATACTATTGCTTGGTCATTCACCGATGCGAATAACAACCTGGTTGGCACGGCCAATACGCCGACTACCAGCTTCGTTTTCCCGGCAGCGGGCACCTATAACGCCACACTCACTGTCAGTGGCACAGGCGGCACAAACACGTCAGCATCACAGGCCATTACCGTCAGTGCTGCTCCTGTCGCGCCGGTGGCGAGCTTCACAATGGATAAAAATAGTGGAACGGCACCCTTGACGGTTGGCTTCGCCAGCACATCAACGGGTGACTTCGATACCGTGGCGTGGTCATTTACGGACGGGAACAACAATCCAGTCGGCACAGCCAATACACCCACAACCAGCTTTGTCTTCCCAGCAGCGGGCACTTATTACGCTACCCTGACAGTGAGTGGCACAGGCGGCAGCAATGCTTCGGCTCCACAGGCTATTACGGTGAATGCGCCAGCGGTTGCGCCTGTTGCCAGCTTCACAATGGATACTAACAGCGGTAATGCGCCATTGACGGTCAACTTCACCAGTACCTCTACTGGCGATTTCAACACTGTGGCTTGGTCGTTCACGGATGCAAACAATAATCCGGTCGGTACAGCCAATACGCCGACCACCAGCTTCACCTTCCCCACCGCTGGCACCTATAACGTCATACTGACGGTGGACGGTTTGGGCGGCAGTAACACCTCGGCTCCGCAGACAATCATCGTTAGCGCAGCGAAAATCGCACCGGTCGCCAGCTTCACAATGGATACCAACACCGGTAATGCGCCCTTGACGGTCAACTTCGCCAGCACTTCAACCGGTGATTTCGATACTGTTTCGTGGTCATTCACGGACGCAAATAACAACCCGGTCGGCACCGCCAATACGCCGACGACTAGTTTCGTTTTCCCAGCAGCAGGCACCTATAATTCTACACTGACTGTCAGTGGTGCAGGCGGCAGCAACACGTCAGCTCCACAGACCATCACCGTGAATGCGGCTGCGGTCGCGCCGGTCGCCAGCTTTACGATGGATACCAATACCGGTAATGCGCCCTTGACCGTCAACTTCACAAGTACCTCTATCGGTGACTTCAACACTGTAGCGTGGTCATTTACAGATGCGAATAACAACCCAGTCGGTACGGCCAATACACCGACTACTAGCTTTACCTTCCCCACTGCTGGTACGTACAACGCTACACTGACGGTGGACGGCTTGGGTGGCAGCAACACCTCAGCTCCGCAGTCCATCACTGTCAACGCGGCGGCGGTCGTACCTGTTCCACCGCCCATTAATCACCCGTTGGTATTTGTTTCAAATCGCAGCGGTAATGATGAGATCTATATCATGGGCACTGACGGTGTGGTGACGAACATCTCCAATAACGGTGCTAGCGATACTTATCCGTCGTGGTCGCCAGATGGGAACTCAATTGCCTTTGTGTCTAACCGTGATGGCAACGATGAGATTTACACCATGAATACAGATGGTTCTAATGTCGTACGGCTAACAAATAACACAGTTACTGACACGACTCCCATGTGGTCATCAACGGGTATTGTTTTCGCAACCAGCCGTGATGGTAATTACGAGATCTATTCGATGAATGCTGATGGTAGCAATCCAGTCAATCTCACCAATGCACCAGCATCCAATGAGACGAATCCGGCTCCGTCACCAGATGGTTCGCGCGTTGCCTACATGTCAGATCGGGATGGTAATAACGAAATCTACACGACTGAAACCAATGGTACAGTGACGAACCTAAGCAAGAGTCCGTCTACAGATTCAAATCCATCGTGGGCTCCCGGCAGCCAAAGGATAGTGTTTGTGTCGGATCGTGAATCGTTGGCCCAGATTTATATCATGGGTGTTGATGGATCGAATCCGACACGCATTTCTGACCTCAGTAAACCGGATACGCATCCCGCTTGGTCACATGATGGCAGCCAGATTGCGTTCGTGTCACAGGACAACGGATTGACTCAAATCTATATCATGAATCAAGATGGTAGTAATGTCGCTAAGGTTTCTGACGGAACAGGAAACGATAGTTCACCGGCTTGGAAGCCTTAATCGGTTAGGTAAACATCAATCCTGAAGTAAAACCAGACCTCGCATATTTTGTGGGGTCTGGTTTATATTGAACCCCGATTTTTATTTTCTTTTTGAGCGACGCAATATGGCATTTCCCTATCGCATCACAAGCCGTCTCTTATTTTTGATCCTCATCATATTCTTAGCCGCTTGTCGTCAGCAAGAAGCCGCTGCCCAAATTCGGGTTAAGCTTATTGCGGACGGTCGCGAACGCACGTTTGATGTCCCAACTGCTACAACTATTGATGAATTTCTCCGTGATCCCAAAGTGGATGTACAGTACACCGAGCTTGATATTGTCAATCCTCCCCCATTTACCCAGATTGCTGACGGGATGCAGATTACAATCGCCAGAGTCTCCGAAAAAGAGGAGTGCGAAACAAGCGAAATCCCTTATAAACAAACACCGGTTTTGAATGAAGGGTTAAAACCCGGAGAAAAAAAGGTCGTTAAGGCGGGGCAAGCCGGTTCTCAGGAAACGTGCTATCGCGTCACGGTTATTGACGGAACGCCTAAAGATCGTGTTGTTACCCGAACAACCGAGGTCAAAGCGGCTCAAGATGAGATTATCTATATCGGCGTATCGGGTGATGTTGAGCCTGTCCCCATTACGGGCACATTGGCTTATAAGAGTAATGGTAATGTTTGGATTATTGAAGGCAGTAGCACATCCAAGAAACCGATCACAACTGAAGGTGATCTAGATACACATGTTTTCACACTTTCATCCAATGGACAGCAATTGCTATTTACACGTAAAGCCGATGCGACGGATTCAGGTGGTGCGTTTAACCACTTATGGATGATTTCTGATGTGAGCCGCCCGACTGCGCCAGTCAGTTTAGTGTTGGACAATATCCTCTATGCTGATTGGATACCAGAGCTTGAGAACACCATTAGCTATTCGGCTGCCGAGCCTAGTCAAGCAACGCCCGGTTGGCTTCCTTTCCACGATTTGTGGCAAATGCGACTTGACCCCGATACTGGCGAATCCTTAGGGGTTAAACAATTACTGAAGCGTTCAGGTGGCGGACTTTATGGTTGGTGGGCTACTCGTTTTCAATGGTCACCCGATGGTAAAAAACTTGCTTGGGCACAAGCCGACAAAATTGGCGTATTTGACGCGGATGCACTGCTAAAAGGCGACATCAACGGCTTTGATAACTCACTTGTAAAGTACGCCGTTCTCGTGCCC
>JACDGI010000078.1 GCA_013821665.1 Anaerolineae bacterium | reverse complement strand
GCTTTAGCATTCGTAAATGGCTCTAACCCGAACAGTGGACTTACCACCATATCCGGCTTTAACAGTTGCAGCGTGATACGTAAATCATAGCGCGTGATGAATGGCACCACCACCGCCGAACGCCCTAACCATTGCGTGAACGCCCCTGCAAATCGCCAATTGACGACAAATATCACCCGCGTATCAGCCGACTTATCCACACAATCCGCCAAAAGCTGACCGACCTCATGCGCAATGCGTCCCACGCCACCAATTCGCGCGGGATCTAGATAGGCGAGGTTAACCAAACACGTTGTCATAGAAATTTATTACTCTGTCCCTAAACGACATAACAATTCCAATAATCAAATCCCGCACATATCTTGTATGTCCGTAGGGACGGCATACATGCCGTCCGCCGCAATTAATTACAATACAACTTATGAGCGGATAAACCCTGTATTGGTATGGTTCCTTCCATCGCTTGCGGGGGAGGGTTGACTTGATTACATCCGCTGACCACTTACCACAACCCACTGAATACCACATCAACCCCCCGTGATGATAAACCCGTTCGATCTTTCGCGCACGGTTCAAAAAATTGAGCCAACCCTAGCAGATTACGCCGAAGCGACATATTATATCCGCACATCAAGGCTCATTTCGCCCGCTCATAATCGCTGAATAATTACACCTTTGAACCAAGCAACCCGTAAAATTACCCCTCAACAAATACTCGTCGTCATCCTTGTGGTCAGGGTGATTCTCGGTCTGTTCTATGTGACGCAGCAGCCCCTCTGGCAGTATCACGAGGCCGATTTCCTGAGCGCGGTGCGAAGTCTCCGTGACGAAGGCCATTTGCCCGTGTTGGCTGCGGACGCTGGCCCCGACCTCCACAACGAAACTCAGCCGCCACTATATTATTTTGTGCTGCTGCCCTTCGTTGCCACGATGGATAACAATCAGGTGGTGCCAGCCGGTGTCAATCCGCCAGCCGTTTGCGAGGGATTTAATACCAATCTCACCTCCATTGTCACCACCACAGCCGATGACAATCCGCTGCATGGGGCGGTGGCTCTCGGCTATACTTTGCGCTTGATAAGCCTCTTAACCAGTCTCGTTGCCGTCATTTTTACCTACTGGGCGGGGCGGGTTTTATTTCCGCAAAAGTCCTATATCGCGCTGCTGGCTGCGGCCTTGGTCGCCTTTGAACCCACTTCGGTCATCGTCGCCAGTGAGATCAACAACGATAACCTCATTTTGGCGCTCGGCGCGATTCATCTGTGGCTCTGCGCCCGCTTGATTCAAGCGCGAGGATCGTTGCTAACGAATCTCTTAGGCTTGCTCGTCGTAGCGGTCTTAGCCCTGCTGACCAAACTCACTGGATGGCTCATGCTCGGCATCAGCGTCCTACTCATCATCAATGTGCTGGTGCAGATGTCTCGTCAACGAGCCTCACGCCGCCAAAAGCAAATCGCCTTGGGCTTTGTCGGATTTCTAATCGTAGCAGTCGTCGGGATCATTCTATTTAACATCGTGCAATATGATACGCCACTAGGACGCTATCGTGGCTTGGAAAAACTGGTTGGCACAACCCTGCAAAATCTCCCCCCACGCCATGTCGTCAATATGACAGTGGCGACGCTCCAAGATACCTTCGCCGAATACCTCAACCCCTTACGGGTTTTGCACCCATCCACGTTTATGATCGTGATTTACAGCGCTCTCTTGGTGCTGGGTATCCTTGCGGGACTTTATGGCTTCTTTCAAGTCATCCGCAGCCGTAACAATCTACTCTTAAAATCCTTTGCCCTCTTAATCGTCTATGCTTTGCTGATAATTGGGCTGGTCATTTTCCGCAGCATCTTGAACAACGGTACGCCTGATTTCGTCAACATCATGATCATTATTTCGCCGGTTCGCTATTATGCGCCAGCACTGCCCGCCTTAGGGCTGATTTGTGCAGCCGGATTTGCAGCCATCCAACTGCCTCGGCTGCCATCTGCCGGAATAGCAGCGGGTGCTTTTGTTGCGGCCTGTTGGTTGGCGGTTTCAGCGGCTGGCCTGAGCGTTCCCCTCAGCAACAACCAACTACGAAATAATGCGGTAATGTCGCAAGCTGAATATCAAGCTCTATCCGGTGTGACTGCTGTGCAAGCCACTCAGCCCACCGATCTCCCACAGGTCTTGGGCTATCAACTGCAAACGCAAGCAGCAGCCGGTATGGTCAATCTTGACCTCTATGTCCGCGCCAACCAACCCCTTACTGACAATTACGCCCTTCAGACGGATATGACCAGCGGCGCACAAACATCCTCTTGCCGCACGGTTCCGGTTCGCGGTCTTTATCCGACGACTCGCTGGCAGCCCAATCAGGTCGTCGTTTTGCACAGCCAAATTCCCAACTGTACAGCCCCACTTGATGCGCCTATTGCCGTCGATATTCAATGGCTTAAATCCACCAGTAACAACGGCTTGGCCTCGACACAGGTGGTTGGCTCACCCGTCAGTCTCGGCACAATCAATGATACATTGGCACTCGCGCCTTCCTGTCAGGCCAATATCGGTGTCATCGGTGGTAGCTTAAAAATACTGAAGTTCAATTCGCCCCCAACCGTCACCGTCCAATCGCAGCCGGTCTATTACTTGCCATCTGTCACATGGTACGCGCA
Organism: Anaerolineae bacterium; assembly: GCA_013821665.1. Lineage (GTDB taxonomy): Bacteria > Chloroflexota > Anaerolineae > Aggregatilineales > Phototrophicaceae > CFX2. Next base: position 14,539 of record JACDGI010000078.1, on the reverse strand, counting down.
GAGTATTCCGCCCGATGCCAAGAGTCGCGTCTATCAATTGGTGAACAACGACACAGGCGCACAACTGCAATGTGCAGGCGCGCCCCGTCAAGATACCTATCCTTTTACCAAGTGGTCGGCTGGTGAAACCATTTACTTTGATGAGTGTCTCATGCTGCTGAAGCCTGACACGCCCAAAGGCACATATACGGTCAGTGTGGGGGTAAAACGTACTGATCGCACATACCTCAACGCTGTTGATAGCACTCGCAAACCTATCGACTCCGGCTTCATCCCCGTCGGCACGCTTCAAATCCAATAAATATCAAATCAAAACCCCTCAAAAATTTTAAGGGGCGATATACACGTTCGTGCGCGAGAGTACCCCTTCGATGGGCGCGATTCCGGTAAAGCTGTGACAATTGAAAGCCGCCAGATATTCATGGAGTGCTGGCTGATATTGCGACAGGTCGGCATTATCGACGATGAGCATTCCCCTTGACTTGACCTTCTTATAGCTGTGGGCGATGCAGGATGGTCGTGCCTGACCATCAACCAGCACCACATCAAAACAGCCATCCGGGAACGTATCAATTTGTTCGACATACGTTTTGAAGGTTTGGCGCTCAAACCCGAACCAGTCAGAGCGATACCCGCTAGGATCAGCTATGTCCTTGTCCAATGGTAGCGGGGGATTGTCTGTCGGAACCAGCCGCAAATCGACATCGTAGGCAGGATTAAAACGCGTTCTGAGGACATTTACCCAACTCCCGTCATGTTCAATTGATGTGCAGTGAGCATCGAATTTCGACCAGAAAAGGGTTGATGAACCACTGCCGTATTCAAAGACGCGGATGTTCTTTTGCAAATTGGCTCTCAGATATTCCGCTGCGTCGTAGACCAGCCACGGGATGGCGTGGTCGAGCAGGTAGTTTTCCCGACGCGATTGAAACCAGGGATACAGATGCCGCCATTGGTCAGTGGCACGCAGCATCGACAGCGAAGGCAGACGATTGCCGACCAACGGGAGATTTCGCATGATCCGTGAAAACATGAAATATCACTTTTATATTAGGGTATAAGTGGTTGAGGCGCAATTATAAATCGGCTGAGTGGTATGTCAAGTTTTCGTACCTAATGTCGGTCGACTCCGGTTTTATTCCGGTCGGCACCCTCCAAATCCAATAATCACCAATATTTCAGGGGTTAATGTTCACGACCAATCCTGTTTCCACGCTGTACAACTGAAATACAAGATCAGGCAGTGTCAGAATCGCGCAGGTCGCCTCTTGCTTTCGGTTTCCACAGATTGCACCGGGATTAACCACCAGCGTCTTGTTAATCTGAACACACATCGGCATATGCATGTGTCCTAGTTTCTTATCACTCAAATTGAAGAGGCATGGACAATACAATATTTCCAAAACGGTTCCTTTAGTGCAAAACACTACGAATATTTATTATGTTTCATCCTCATAATGCCGAACCGCTTGACAACAGAATCTTTTCAAAGTAATTTCTAAACGTTCGTTTAGAAATTAAGTGCTACTAAATAAGAGACAGTGGTTCGGGAAATGTTGATCGATGTTTATGCAATTCCAAATTATTGCTAATAAGTCTTTGAAAAAGGAAATTGCCTAATGCTCAATCACCATGCCACAGACTGCCTTTTATCAAGTTCACTCAAACATAAGGAGAAACACAAATGTTTGTAATCAATTACACCCCCGGAACAGCATGGATAGTAGGCAAATCGATCTCTGAACAGCCCCTCATGGAACATAGCGCCTATTTACAGCATTTGTTCGATGAGCAGCGATTGCTGTTCGCAGGCCCATTTCTGGATAATGCCGGAGGTATGGCGGTCATCGGTGTCCAAAACGAGGTGGAGGCGCAAGCTATCGTTGACCATGATCCCGCTATACTCAACAAAATATTTCAGGCAAGTCTCCATCCGTGGCTAACACTTTTCGACTCGTACTCTGGGAAAAGCCTGAAATCACTTCAGGAAAATAAATCGTGACGTTGCTTCACAACGCTTCCTGAGCTAAACAAAGCTATTCGTAAATAGCTCTGGCACAAGACAATACATCTCGTTGCTAGGGCTGCTTAATAAAGACGGGGCATGATCACCAACCCATGCCTCATTCGACTCAAAATTAATTAGATGGCCGCGAAATAACAGATAAGGTCGTCGCTACGAAGGTTTCCAAAGGTATACGATCGGGATAAATGCGGGAATAAACAGCCAATCCCTGAACCGAAACCACTAAGTGGCTTGCCATAGCTTCAATACTGAGGCCTGGGCGAAGTTCGCCATTGCGATATGCGTTGGTGAGCGCTTTGGTAAAGCCGATCCGTAGGCGTTCAGCATGAGCACTTGTCCGTTGATAAATTTCAGGATCCTCGGTGCCAAATTCAGCCATAGAGTTCGCCATAAGACAACCTAGCGCTGGAACAGTCATTGAATTATGCTCAATTAATGCGTGGAAATATTGCCGAATTGATTCAAGAGATGCGTCTGGATGTTCTACGATGGCGAACACCTCGGTAATAATCTTATCCCGATAACGATCCAGTACCGCTAGAAAAAGTCCATGTTTGTCCCCATAGACATTATAAATTCCAAACTGGTTCACGCCAGTTTTTTTAACAATATCACGAATCGATGTAGCCGCATAACCCTTTTCCCAGAAAATTCGCATGGCGGCCTCAAGTAACTCTTCCAGATCGAACTCTCGTGTTCTTGACATTAGCACTTCTTTTCTAAACGAACGTTTTTATGGTATGTGAATTGAATTTAGTTGTCAAGCATGGACGAGAAGCTGGTAAGGGCTGCGACGATGACAAATCATACAGGCAATCTACAATTTAGCTGTCAGATTTCCCTGTTAGCTCAATACTAGGGGGTGGAGGTTAGCGTGAATATCGGAGACGAGTCCGATTTTACTCGGTTGAGACAACAAATCATGCGCCGCGTTTTCACTGGACTGTTCGTGTATTACGTTCGGCATCGCACGAACAGGCTCGCTGATAACATTGTTTTCGACGCGATAATTCGATATTTGTTAAATCTCATAAACGTCTTATTTATTTCGGTGCTGTATCTGCACTCGGCTTCACCGCCACAATCCGCGACAGATGCGAATCTTCAGCGTAACTGAGGACGTTCCAATCCGCGAAATAGCCCACCAACTCCCCAACTTCTAGCAGATAATCGGGATTAAATTTGGGGACAATTTGCAAATAACGGCGGTTGAACGTTTCGTAGAGGATGCGACCACCGGGGCGGATCGTATGCCGCAGCACCGGAAATAAATCGCGTTTGAGGTAGCGGAACACCGAAACCAATTCATAATGATCGTTGGGCAGTTCATGCTGGTCAAGGTCAACCGGAATAATATTCAACTCGCGCAAACCGCGTCGGGTCGCTTCGGCTTGTGCGCGTAACAGTGCGATGCGGCTGACATCCAATAAATCAACCACATAACCCTGTGAGGCTAACCACAAACCGTTTTGCCCCATGCCACAGGCCAAATCCAGTGCGCGATGTTCCGCATCATCATCAATGGGCGGCGTGTAATCGAACAGCAGCGGATCAGGCGGCGGATACGGCTCGCTGCTCATCCCACCGTAAACTTCATCCCAGCGCAGCCGGTCAGCACCTGACATCAGCTAGCCCCTCCATAAACCGGTGTATAAGTCAGCGCGTCCGGCACTTTTGCCATCACCGCGTCATCACCGGGATAAGTACGCGCGTTGGGACTGCGACGGCGGCGTTCGAGCAGCGGATAAGCATCGCGCAAATCATCGAAATCCGGTTCGCGCCACTGATCACCGATGGTCAGGCAGTTCATCACCGCCCGAATACGCGCCCCACCGATGCTGTTCCAATCGGGTTTCGCGCCACCGCTGATCAAGTCACGGGCAGCGTCGGCTTGTCCCTCAACCTTACTGATCTTCTTGAGGAAGTCGCCGCTCATCCGCGCAAACATTTTCTGGGCTTGCCCTGCATCGACCTTACCTGCCATCGCTTTAATATCGTCCGGCAGCGCATTAAACGGCAGCCCCGAATCAGGTTGATCCGTTTGGATGATATTGGAAGTGGTATGCAATGCTTTTTGCAGATCATCCGCGCTGAGGTTTGGCCGCAAATAGGGGATGAGTGCGCTTTCAATCGCCATAGCTTGACCGTCAACATACACCCAAATATCGGCATCACTACCCGTCAAAGCCGTGTAGATCAGTATTGTATGTTGCGATAATGGGGCAAGTTGGGCTTCGTCCGGCTCGCCCATAACCTTCACCCATCCACCAACTGCGGGCGCGACAAATAAACGCACCGAGCGCGGATAGGCTTTATCGGGGATCAAGCCGAACGGATTGTAGAGTGTATAACCGAGGTTGGTCAGCGAATTCTGGAGCTGTTGGATAACAACCGTCGAATCCTCAGAACGCAAGTATAGACAATTCCATGTTGTTGCCATGATTTCCTCTGGCAATTTCGTCCGGCGCAGCATAGCACACAATACTGCCAAAGTCCATAAAACCGAGTTCGCGTGCCATACGCCGTTCGGCCTCATTTTCACCGGGTGCGAATACCAGTTTTGCGCCGCGTTCCAACGCCCCTTTTACGGCAGCCATCTGCAACAGTTGGATCATAGCGGGCGTACGCATTTCTTTGAGCAGCGCCATCGCTAAAATATGCGCCGTCTCATTATGGAAGCTGACCCGTGCAACGCCGACAGGGAAGCCACCGCGATACATAATGTAATCCAGTTGTTTGCCTGTCCAATTGGCTTGCATATCCTGCCCGACGAACAGCGGCTCGACCCCCAACGACAGCACATCAAAATGGCCGTTGCGCCACACATACCACCATTGGCCGATGCCTTCTTGGTCGGTCACTTGGCGTATGACAATGCCATCCGGCAGCGGATGCTCGACCAGCATCGGGGTTGGATGCCCCGCGATGCCACCGGGCTTATACACCATAATCAAGGTTTCGCGTTCCAGTTCCAGTCCCAGATCACGCAGCGTCCGGGCAAAGGCTGGCGGATATAAACCTTCGATATATTCGACACGCGGTAAACGGTCTTGCTGGCTTAAATGTGTAAGTCCCTGTTGTAAGTAAGAACCTGAAACCCATGCGGTATTTTTGCGCGGTGTAATATAATTAAGCATGGGCGTATTCGTTGACGGATGGTGAAAAACATCCACCATGCCCACCGATTCTCGGAGCGCTCCCAGTTTAACATGCATCTCACCCAGATGGTCTTGAATCTGCCGTAAGATATGTTTTGATTCGCGCTCGTTGCTGGCCGGGTCTGATTCCATTACGACTCCCATTTTGTTAATGTCCTATCGTGAAAAACGGAAGATTACAATTTTTGAGCAAATATAATTATAGCAAGATACAACTGAATTGTAAGTATTTATACTGAGATAAAATGTGAATTATTCCCTAAGAAATCTATGTTTTATGGATGGAATATGTAGATATACGTAGAAAAATGCCACTTTAGACTCAACTTGTCAAATTTATTTACGTTTATATGGGACTAAAGTAACATTCAGCGCCCGAATAAGTTACAAGTTAATTCAGGCGCATGACAATTACACTGGTTTCAGCAGCAAATTAACCGCCGACCACCAACCGCTCAGACCATAGATAATCAGGAATATACCGCTAACCACCGATACCCAATGCAGTACGCGCGGGCTAATCATGCGGCGGATGGCGCTCAGCACCCCAGCCACCCCCAAAGCCCATGTTTGCGTACCCACCAGCATCGCAATAATCGCCAGCAGCCCGACACTTTCCCGCGCCGGCCATTCTGGTCGCCACAGTGTCTCGAAGAAATTACCTGCCAGCGCAATCCAACTGATAATCGTAAGCGGGTTAAACAGAGTGATCAACAAACCGTCACGTATCACCTTCCAGCGTGAATCGCTTATAGGAGATGGTTCGGCAGCCGTGTTGAACTCGACGCGTGTACGAATCGCGCTGAGGCCCAGCCAGCACAACCACGCCCCGCCCAACACCCACAAAATCAACTTGAAGGCTAGGCTGTCCTTGAATAAGGTGGATAAACCAAAGTAGACCAGCAGAGCATAAAATGCGTCCGCCACCAGCACCCCGATAAAAAAATTGAATGCGCTCCAAAATCCGTGCGTGATAGCCCGTTGGCCGCCCGAAATAATCACCGCTCCCGGTGGAATAGCCACAGCAACACCAATCACAAAAGCGGCAGCAAGCATACCCAACATCATATCTCTCCCTTGGGGAATTCCCCTTATATAAAACAAAAAACCCGATGTTCCATATTTTTACGGAACACCGGGTTGATTAGCCGAGCAGATGAAGCAATTACTTACACACGCAAGCGCCATCGACCCGTGTTGCTATCAACACCGGTGATGTTTTGTTGTTGACGTGAGTCGCGTAAAAGAAATGTGTAAATCATCATAAATGAAATGATAGCAACCCACTCGAAATTTGAGAAGAGCCAAACATGCACTAATATGAACCTGTTTGAAAATAAGAATCAGACCTACATGTGCTTGGGTTGCCCCCAAATTCCTCTGTAAATATGGGTGTTTTCGTAGGGACGGCATACATGCCGTCCACCATTTTTAAACAGATACATGAATATTCAGACACACTCTAATATCAATTGCATTGTGTAGGGAGGAGGCCTGCCTCTTCCACTCATCAAAGACCCCATAAATTGCCCGACCGCCTACGCCAATATTTTCTTTTTCGCCGCTTCAAATTCCACGTCCGTCAATTCGCCCTTCTGGTGGAGCGTCACCAGCTCAAGCAACTGCTGAGTCGTATCCCGCCGCGATTGTGATCCATTTTGCATATAGCTTGCGTTTGAAGTCGGATATGAAAAGCCGCTGGCGCTAAATGATTGGCCTTCGGGTTGAATGATGACCACATGTTTCTTGTTGTTGGGGTCATACTTCACGTTGATGGTATTGCCCTGCTGCACCATAAACAGCTTGTTAGCCGATTTTTCCATCACCACCTCAAACGGCGAATCACCCGCAGGTTGCACCTGTAACTTCACCCGCCACCACGGCGTACCACTGTTCCTTGCGCGTGATCCTCCGGTACGGATACCTGTATCTTTCACTTCAAGGACAACAGCCTTTGCCAACGTTCCACTGATTTGCAGATCTTTTTCCCATTTGGGCGTGTGGTAGAACCACAACAGGAAAATCACAATCGGCCCGCCAAATATGATCAATGCGCCGATTAGGAACACGATTGGCCCTGTCGTATCATTAAACGGCGATACTTTGTCGGTCAGCGCACTATTCAGAAAATTCATACCCACGAACATCACCAGACCCAGCCATACAAAATAACCGAGAATGAAAATGACGATTTTCTTTGCCACAATGCCGCCTACTCTGGTTTCTGCAACCGTGTTAACTCTATAAATCATCCTAGTAGCGTATCACGGCTTCCATACCTTAACGTTGTAATTCTGCTGCTTCATCTTTAGTATTGCCCTCATTATTTTACGAATTGAAAGATATTTTATGCCGTTGATAATCGAACAATTCTTGTATGAACTGTGCCAGCGTTTTTTATTGCGTTGGGTGCTTGCCAATGTCGTCGGCTGGACGATTGGCTTGTATGCTGGCGTGCTAAATCCCATTTGTTTCGCAGGTGCGGGCGTTATCGCGGGATTAGTGTTGGGTGCATCCCAATGGTGGGCGCTGCGCACGACATCCTTTGGCAATCATGCAACCGGCAGTGACCTCAATATCGCAAATATCCCAACTCACATATCCCAACCAGCCCGCCAATGGATCATGTCGACCTTTGCTGGTGCTGCACTCGGACTGATTCCCGCGCTGGTACTCGCCGCCATATTCATTTTATTCAGTAACGGTTTTGCCGCTTTATTGGCCGGTGCCATACTCGGTTTAGGCGTGGGCATAGGCCAGTGGATGATCCTCAAACATGTTAGCCAGAAAGGTGTGGTTTGGCTGGTCGTCAATACCTTGGGTGGTGCGGCTTGTGGCTGGTTGACCCTCACGCCCATCATACGCGGTCTACCTTTGGGGATGCTGCTCGGTTCGGCTCTTTTTGGCTACCTCACCGGACGCGTATTGGAACGCATCATCATCGAATCGCCCCAATAAAAAACCGCCAGCGTTTTCACATCTGGCGGACTTCTCGAAAATTACCTACTGTATCCATTAATTCGGGCAAAATAGCACTGTTTTTGTCCTCTGTTTGATGGACAACAAACGCTTATTCAACCCCGTTTAAGGCTTGTCCGGTATTGTTTTACACAAATGCCTACAAGATTCGTACTTCTTTAGCCCAAAATCCTGTTTTTGTAGGGGCGCGGATTTATCCCGCCCGCACTTATCAAAGAAAAATACCTTTTATTGAAGCACCTTTAGTGTGCTTGTCTTCTGCTTAGCCGTGCGGCTTTAGCCCTCGGCGAGGCAAAAATAAAATGTTTTTAATACCGGACAAGCCTTTTACGGGACTTTATTCATCTTGCCGGAGGGTTTATCCTCCGGCAATCGCTTCCCCCGCTTATTCCACATCCAGCGTGAACTTGCTGCTAATATCATCATGCTGCAAGTCATATTCATTCCCGCCCACCGAAACCAATGTCATATAATCGGCATCGGTCTTCAGACTAACAGACCAAGTAATGCCTTTAATGGCGGTGGCCGAAGCCGATAAGCTGGAACTGGTCTTGCTATCCAGCACCAGAATACGGAAGTACAGGAAATAATCGCCAGTCGTCTGCGCGTATGAGATTTTTGCGTCCGTATCTGCTGGCAGCGCATAATACAGGTCGGCGGTCTTGTTGGTGACCAAACCCTTGATGCTGTCGCCGGATTGCAGCAACTTAGCGGCAGTCGGACGCAGTTCAAACCCGCCGGTCGTATCCGAATATTTATTGCGCGTGGCAATCACAGTGTAATCGCCATCTGCGTGGGCAGTAAAACCCGCTACCGTGTTGTTGGCGCTGGTGTCTTCCGTCGTATTGACGACTTCGGTACCGCTGGCATCTTGTACGATAATCGCTGTCGAATACAATTCGCTGTCCTTCGAGCGGCGCATATCCAGAACCACAATATCGCCTTTAGCGACGGTCAACGTGTAGTCGATTTCCGTTACATCTTTTGTAATTTCGCCTTCAACCACATCGCCATAAGCAATAGGGGTTGCGCTTTCGCTTGTACGGTTGCGGCTGCAAACATCATCAATAACGCGAAACTGGTAAAAATGGCTAGACGCTTAAACATCGACAAACATCCTCCTAATTAGGGTGGCAGTAATAAGAAACCTCTACCATGACGTTCTATAAGGGCAGATTGTTCCCGTATCACCATCTTACAACGATCATAACTTTTAGCGCCAATAGCACCGATCAGACCATTCAAAATTTCACGTTTGGTAAAATAGAAGGGCATCCAAACTAAATAACCTGAGTTATGGATAAGCGGTTTATTTTGAACTAGCAATCTTATTTCTGTTTTTACTCCCCTCGCCAAAGCATTGGAGAGGGGTTGGGGGTGAGGTTTCTGAGCGAGATATCCTTATCCATAACTGGCGTTAAATACTGATGTCCATGAATGATCTTTTGTAGGGGCGCAAGGCCTTGCGCCCAAAATAGATGTCAAATCACATATATTTTCGTAGGGATGAGGCAGGCCTCATCCGTCAACGAAATACCGTACTGATTTTTAATCGCTATCAGCCCGCATCAACCCAACCTTTTCTAAGGTAACGCACCATGCCCGTCCTTGATGACCTGCTCGACTATATCTTTGATGGCAAAAAACCGGCGCTCTATCCGGAGTTCGAGGCTTGGCTCAGGGCATCACGTCGCTTCAAAGCCTTCACCACCACCTACCGCGATAAGATCCGCACCAAACTCAAAAATGTCCGTGACGAAGCCGGCACGAAAGATGTGCGTGCCGAATTGGAAACGGCTTCACTCCTGCTGCACGAAGAACGCTTCACCCTCGAATACGAAAAGTATGCCGCCTCCAAACAGCGTGGCCCCGATTTCACCGTCACCTTCAAAACCCATATACCCTTCAATGTCGAGGTTCGGCGCTTCCGCAGTCGCGAATTGGATGGCGCGGATGCCGACGCCCATCTCGGCAAATTGATAACGATACTCTGTGATAAAGTAGGGCAGATGCCACCGGGTATTCTCAACCTGCTGTGGCTGATTGCCGAACACGAAATTCCTGAAGCTGACCTGAATCGGGCTGCCATCACCTTGCGCCAACTGGCGGAGCGCAAAGACGAAGACTATTTCACGCGTCGTGGTTTTGAGAGCGCTGCCGCCTTCCTCAAACAATATAACCGTTTGAGCGCCATCGTCTTGCGTCAATCAGGCCAGAATGTGGTTTGGCTGAACTCCCTTGCGCGTCACAAGGCCCCACCCGACCTTATGACCGCCATCCAACGCTTATAACTTTATCCTGTCCACGCAATCCGTACCCGATTCCGTATGTTATAAGGTATGTTTATTTTGGGTTTGTCCCACAAACTGCGTACCAACCATTCACCAACCTCATGCCCCATCCCACTCCCTCAAAATGGTTAATGCCGACACCCTCCAAGAGTTACATTATGTTCTTCCAAAATGTAACCCATTATCGCCGCACCTCGAATATACTATTTATAGGGGCGTTCTCGCATGGCGTATCTATGTATTGCTGTATAGGTAGGTGTTTGCCGCTGGCAAACCCTCGCGCACAAAAATCAACCAATCGTTGTAATTGTCACAATAACAACAATTGCATCATTTATAACATTTCGATCAGCCCTTGCAGCTTGCAATATCTAACTTTTGGCAATCTTGGCGGCGGCAACCGCCTTCATCAAAATCGCCAACTTCGCCAATATTTTAGCCGAAAATGGATATTCTTTTATGGCGCAAAATCCCATTTCGCCATCCAAGATTGCCAACTTTGCCAATCTTCCAGTGCGCTTCAGCGCCCTTTGTTTATTCAGGCAGTGGCTTGAGCCACCGACGGACACCGAAGACATTTCAGACCCAAAATGCACTGTGCATTTGCAGAATTTGCAGAATTTTGTGCAGTTTCGGCACATCGCTCGCTCAAATCCGCCGTAAAACCACTTTTCGCAAATGTGGTTTTTGCAGTATTTGCGGTTTGCGAATCATGTGAAGCTTGAGCGTTCGAGATACACCGCACTGGTCAGCCCGTATACTTGACCCGCCAGATATGCCCATAGATGAAATCCGCGATCACCAGCGAACCGTCCGGTGCCACCACCACATCCACCGGACGAATCAAACCGGTGACGAATGGCTCTGGTGTGTAACCTTCTTGCCCCAACTGCGGATCATGTGGATCAATCCGCACGATCCGCTGTGCATCTTTTGTGCCGTTCCACAACGCCACGAATAAATTACCAGAGAGGTTTGATGGAAATTGACTGCCGTTATAAACCGTCAGACCGCGTGGCAAACTGCTGTCCGGCAGCGCCAGCAAATCCGGTGAAATCGTCAGTTTGGAAGGGGATAACGGGCAGCCGTCGCACCCCCGTGAGCGCCAATAAGGCCATCCGTAATGTGCCCCCGCTTGCACCGCCACAATCCGGTCACCGGGGCCACTCAACAATCCGTTATCCGTCGTGTACAACTGCCCGTTGGCATCAAAGCTCAGGTCATAAGGATTACGCAGCCCTTTAGCAAAGATTTCCACCGTGCCCGTATGCGGCTGAATACGTAAAATCGCCGCCTCGTTCGGCAGGACATCGGCAAACGCCTTGGTCTTCGGTGTCACCGATTCGGTATGATCCGTTAACGAGCCAACGCCCATATACAGGTAGCCATCCGGCCCGAAAGTTAGACCGTTAGGTTGGTTGTCGATCAACGAAAAACAGCACGGCAAATCAGTGATAATCGGCTGTGCTTCACCGCCACCTGCCGGAATACGATACAGCGCCCCGCCCTTGTCGATTTCCACCCGCGCCGTAACGTACAGCACATCCGTCCCCGGTTGGAAAGCTAACCCCAGCGGCGAAACCAGAGTTCCGCTGTAACGCTGGTTTTTGCCGTCCGCATCCATCACATACACAGCTCCGTTTCGGCTGCCGTTTTCCAGCACTGTTGCGTATAACTTGCCGTCCGGCCCATAGGTGATTTGCATCGGCTGTCCCGGCAGCTTACCGACATGCTCCAGTGTATAACCCGCTGGAACACGGATGCGGTTCATCCAACCGTCGACATCATCCTCACACGGGAAATCCTCACAGCTCCAACCTTGCGCCAGTTGGAAAACTGCGGGCGCATTCACGAAGGCTTTAACACCATCGCTGGCTGCCGGAGTCAATGTCCACAGCGGCTGCGTCGGCACCGGTGAGGGTGTCAACGTCAGCGAAGGTGTTAAGGTAGGCGTATGGGTCAGCGTTGGTGTAATGGTTGGTGTCAGCGTCAATGTCGGCGTTGGCGTAAGCGTCGGTGTCAATGAAGGTGTCAGCGTTGGCGTATACGTATAAACCGGCGCGTTCGCGGCTTGTGTCGGTGGCACGGTCGCTTGGAAAGCCTGTTGTGTACCGGGAGCTGTTCCGCAAGCCGCCAGCAGCAGGATAACCATCAAAGACACGTAACGGGATAACGATGTGAGAGAAGATTTGAAGTTCAAAGTTAGCAAATTAGGAAGTCGGATTATTGAACGCAAGGGTCAGGATTATACATGCCTGTCATCACTTGGGGTAGATGCACGCATGTTGACCGCAGGGCAATCGCCCGACGAAATATCTCTGCTCCCTAGAATTGCGAGGTTATTATTACGCTTACTTCGGACGCATGTCTTCCAGCGCCCCGAAATGAACCTGCCCCTCGACCTGCTTTTTCACGGCAGCCGCTTCACGCCGGTCTTTGACGATCTTGGCTGGTACACCGACTGCCACGCTGTAAGGTGGCAAACTCTTGTTGACGACTGCTCCTGCACCAACAATACAGCCCTTGCCAATCTTCACACCATCCACCACCACCACGTTAGAAGCCAACCACACATCGTCCTCAATGGTGATGCCTTCTGCCGTGATGCCCTGATCTTTGATGTACTTGTCGGGATCAGTGTAAACATGATTGACCGCCGCGATTTGGACTTGCGTGCCAGTATACACACCGTCACCGATATGTACGCCGCCTTGTCCGCGAATACAGGTATACTCGCCGAAGAAGCAGTTCTTGCCCACCCAGATTCCTGCTTGCGGTAGGTCGCGATAATTAAATACATGGAAGATGGTGCCGTGCATGAGGTTGGTTCCCGCGCCAATCGTGATGCCACCCGGCAGTGCGTTCAGATACACTTGGCTGTCCAGATACACATTCTTGCCCAGCCGGATATTCGCAGGTGACAACAGCCGGACATGATGCTCAATCAGGGGCAGCCCTTCGCTTTTGAGGATGGCTTTGTAAGCGATGCCACGCAAACCCACACCGACCAAACTCGGTATGCTGCTGACCAATCCCATAATCAATTGCTCGACCACATAATGTGGCAAGCTCGTCGATTGGCTTTTGAGATAGTAATTGAGTTCTTGTACCACACCCATAATGCGCTGTCCTTTAAATACGGAGTTCGAGTTCCTGATTTATTCCCTCCCTCGTTTACGGGGGAGGGCTAGGGTGGGGGTCTTTTCCCGTCCGTGTTCCTGATTATCCTAGAACTTGTGAGACGCCCACCGTAACTGCGCTAATTTTGTAGGGATGAGGCGTGCCTCATCCGCTGACTAATCACCATTATGCCCCATAAACAAGCAGAGACACCGAAGTGTCCCTACATGGATCAGAAAAAGCAAACGACGATTTTAGAATACCCACGCCTCTTGGGGTCGCAATCCCGTGTGGAAAGCACTCTTGAAGCGATCCGTTGTGATGATCGGACGACCAGCCAACTGTTCTTTGATGATATAAGCCGCATCAGCCACGTCGCAAGCCGCGCTCATATCGACCCCTAGCCGATCCCAACTCGGCGCGACATTCCAGCGCCCACGTCCGGTCAGCAACAGAATATTGTAGGTGCCGGCTTCACGACCAGCCGCCATATCCGTCCAAGCGTCGCCGACCATGAAGCTCTTGCTCAAATCGATGTTGTATTCTTCAGCCGCTTGTAACAGCATCCCCGGTTCCGGTTTGCGGCAGTTGCATTTCTCTTGAGGCGTGTGCGGACAGAAATACACCTTCGTAATCTTACCGCCGCCCTCGTTGATTGCCGCTAACATCCGCGTATGAATATCGTTCAAATCATTGACCGACATTATGCCCCGATTAACCGCGCCCTGATTGGTCACCACGAAAATCGGCAGTCCGGTTTCCGTTAACTCCCGAATGGTGCGGATCGCGTGCGGGATAAACTGGAATTCATCCCAGCTTTTGACATGATCTTCGTTGTTTTCGTTAATGACACCGTCACGATCTAGAAATATCGCGCCCGTTTTGTTGCTCATGATCCCTCTCTCGATGCTGTCGCCGCTGCGACCCACACTTTTATGTTCGTGTTGAGATCAGTTGATTAATCT
>JACDGI010000786.1:3184-3647 GCA_013821665.1 Anaerolineae bacterium | reverse complement strand
TTTACGGGGCTTTATTCCTCTTGCCGGAGGGTTTATCCTCCGACAATTCCTTCACCACTCTATCGGCTTGCGATCCCTAAAGAATCCACCGCTCGGCCCATCATCCGGCAGCGTCGCCAGCCACGTAATCGTATCGGCGCCCTCTTCCACACTGCGGTCAGCGTTCATTCCACCCATATCCGTCCGCACCCAACCGGGACACATTGCATTCACTTTGATCTTCGCACTCTCCCGAACCTCCTGCGCCACGATCCGTGTCAGCGCATTCAGCGCCACCTTCGAGATGCTGTAAAATGGTGTACTCATATCCAAATCATTGATCTGCCCCGATCCGGACGACACATTGACCACTCGCCCATAACCGGATTCACGCATCAAGGGCAGGAAAGCGCGGCACATATTCAACACCCCAAAAAAGTTAATCTCCATCGTCGTCCGCACGGCATCCATCTCCACATCGAAT
>JACDGI010000786.1:0-3174 GCA_013821665.1 Anaerolineae bacterium | reverse complement strand
CATCGAATACACGCATACCCTCGTCCAAATACACCGCCGCATTATTGACCAGCACATCCAACCGCCCGTACTCGGCCTTCACGAATTGCAGCACTGCCGCCACGCTGTTATCATCCGTCACATCCAATTGATGAAAGCGCACATCTTTGCCTTCGCCTTGGATAGCCGCTGCCGCCGCCTCACCTTTGCCTATATCGCGGCTCGTCAAAATCACCTGCATTCCTGCATCTGCCAATTGCCTGCACACCTCGTAACCAATCCCGCGATTAGCGCCCGTCACCAGCACGATTTGTTTATCTGACGACATCAAAGTGCCTCTCCAAAGTTGAAAGTTGCTAGACCAGAGTATTGGTATGGTTCCCTCCATCGCTTGCGGGGGAGGGTTAGGGTGGGGGTTCGCATGGCTTCACTTCCATTTCCCTATGAGATAATCTTCTCCTCACCAAAAGAACAAATATTCTACACCCAATTTCCACTTTTGATCGTTTGAATTGGGTTTGTCTTTTCAAGCGTTATCTTCATAAATGCCCTCAAAACACCCCATTTTTACCTGCTCCACCTGCAAAGCAGGTAAATCACCGTAATGTTTGTACTGTGTGTTTCCTGTTCTCGCCTGTTTATCAGGTCTATCTCAGCCTTTCCTCTATGTCTATGTGGTTCAATTGCCTTTGCTTTTTCTCTTGGCGGTTCAATCGTATTTGCCTTCGCCTTTTCTGAAAACTTGCGGCTTGTAACTTGCAACTGATCACTAATCCTGTGGCTGCTCACCCTTCACGCTCAAACCACCATCCACCGTATAATTCGCACCCGTCACGAAGCTCGACTCGTCCGAAGCCAAAAACACAAACACACTCGCCACTTCATCAATCTGCCCCACTCGTCCAATCGGATGCATGTCATCAAATTCCTGCCGCCGCACATCCGGTTCTCGTTGACCCTCCAAAAACTCATGCAGCATCGGCGAATCAATCGTCCCCGGTGACACACTGTTCACCCGAATCCCCTTCCCCGCATAATCCGTCGACATGGCCCTCGCTAAACCAGCCAACCCCGCCTTGGTCATCGAATAAGCCGCTATTCCCGGCAAGCCTAGAATACCCGTCACACTCGACATATGGATAATGCTCCCTTTACCCGCTGCCAACATTCCCGGTATCACCGCCCGACTCATCAAAAACGTCCCGCGTAGATTAACCGCCACACAGCGGTCAAAAGCTTTCATCGAGGTTTCATGTACCGTCCCCGATGGCATCACCGCCGCATTATTCACCAGCACCGTCACGCGCCCAAATTGCAGTTGAATCCGTTCCATCGCATGGTTCACTTGGTCTTCGTGGCTGATGTCTATCCCTAAGGCTAAGCCTTGTCCACCGACCTCTTTGATCTCATCAACCACCAGTTGACAAGCCGCCTCGTCCAGATCGATCACGCCGACTTTGGCTCCTTCCGTCGCAAACCGCATCGCAATCCCCCTGCCGATGCCTCTCGCCGCACCGGTCACCAATGCTACTTTGCCTTCTAGTCGCATAGGATTACTCCGCCTTATCAATCACCTGCTGGATAAATTCGGCATGTGCCACTGCATCATCAACAGAACACAACACCGGTTTACGTCCCGCTTGCACATTGTCGTAAAACGCCAACAATTCCAGCGCAAAGGCTTCTTCGTAATTGACGATAATCCGCTTTTCCCACGCCGTTTCACCATCATGTCCCTGAACAATCACCGGTGATGGAAAATTCAAGAAATATGGACTGGGCAGTTGCATTGTCACCCGATCATGATTGCCGTAAAAAGCATATTCCTCGCGGTAATCTTTCAAGTCCTGCAAAAACTGCCAATCCAGTGCCACACGCAAATCATTCGGATACTCCATCAACGCATGGATCGACAACCCATCCCGCCACACATGGGCATTCAGAACTTTGCTCGGCGCACCTAAAAATCCAAATAACGTATACACCTGATGAATCAAACTGCCCATCAATTGACCATAAGCCAACCGCAGCGCATTATCATCCTTCCGCGCACCCAAAGCTTCATCCACCAATGGTGACAAAACACCGCCTGTATCGCCTGCCAATTGCCCCGACACCTGCTGTTCCCATGTTCCGGTATCGGCATGACCTTCTTGGATCACCCCATTCCCACGTAGGATACGATGTGGTGATAAGCCCAACTCGTTAGCCGGATGCAGCACTGTAATCCGTCCGAAGCCCACATCCTTCATCTGCTGCAATTGTTGCTTGGCATAAGCAAATGCCGGATCATGCAGCTTGTGATAACCCACCTGCACGATGCGGTCAGACTTGGCTGCTGCCGCTGCCACTTCCCGTGTCTCCCGCAGATTCCACGCCAACGGCTTCTCGACAAACACATGTTTACCCGCTTCCAACGCCCCAATCGTCGTATCCCGATGTGAACCGTTATGGCAAAGCACCACTGCATCCACATCCTGCCGTGCCAGCAATTCACGCCAATCCGTATGCCGACCCTCAACGTGATAATGATCGGCCACCGCATCCAATGTCGGACGGTGAAGATCAGCCAACGCCACCAATTCAAAACGGTCATCGTAGCGGTTGATATACGGAATATGCGCTACTTGACCAATCGCCCCGCAACCAATCACACCCATACGTAACTTATTCATCTTTATCCCTTATCTTTTCTCTAAAACTCTGTGTCTCTGTGGTTAAAAGTTTTGTATTTCTCTGCGTTCTCAGCGCCTCTGCGGTTAACTCTTGTATTGTCTTCAATTATCAAATTGGAACAATGAGCAGCCTCCATCAATCAGCAGCACCGAACCCGTCATATAAGCCGTCATCGGCCCCGCCAGATACACCACCGCCTGTGCAATTTCGGTTGGTGTTCCCGGCTCACCCAATGGAATCACCTTCGATACCCGCGCTGCATATTGCGGTTCTTCACGCAGTTGCTTGCCTGCCAAACCAGCCTTCACAATTCCCGGTGCCACCGCATTCACACGGATGCCATACTGCGCCAATTCCCGTGCCATCTGCTTCATCAGCATATTCACGCCCGCTTTGGTCGTGTTATAAGCCGTATTCTCCGGCCACGGAATATCAGCCACCCAACTACTTGTCAGGATGATGCGTCCCTGCGTTCCCGCCTTGACCATGTGTCGTGCTGTCGCCTGTCCCACGTTGAAC
>JACDGI010000785.1 GCA_013821665.1 Anaerolineae bacterium | reverse complement strand
AGGTGACTGCTTGGACACTCCACCGTAATGCTCACGCTGTTATGATTAACTGGTGCTTTAATCTCGACCATGCTCGTACTACATTGGCTCGTTTATATCCTTAGTAATTTCTGTGGTGGTCTACTAGCTGCTCCATAACTTATTCAAGTGACGGCTAAAACATTATGCTGAATTGGACACCGCCTGACCACTGGCTTCGTATAACCTCCATTGATGCCCACACCGGCGGCGAACCACTGCGGATTATCACCAGCGGCTTTCCTGATTTGCAGGGCAGCACCATCCTTGAGAAACGGCAGTATGCCCGTACTCATTATGACCATTTACGGCGGACGCTCATGTGGGAGCCGCGCGGTCATGCCGATATGTATGGCGCTATTCTCACGCCTCCGGTAACACCTGATGGCGATATTGGCGTGCTGTTTATGCACAACGAAGGCTTTAGTACCATGTGCGGACACGGCATCATTGGTCTAGTGAAAGTGGGTGTGCAAACCGGCATGTTCCCCGTGACGGGTGATGAAACCGTCGTCAAGATTGATACTCCCGCCGGACGCGTAACCGCCACCGCTCATCTACGTAATGGTCAGGTCGAACATGTATCCTTCTTGAACGTGCCTTCCTTCTTGTATGAACAAGATTTAATTGTGGATGTCGATGGCTTGGGCAAAGTAACTTATGATATCGCCTTTGGTGGCGCGTTTTACGCCTATGTCGATGTTGATCAACCTGCGCTGAAAGGTGTTGTCATCGATGATAAGCACCAGACCCAACTGATCGATGTGGGTATGCGTATTAAACGCGCCGTGATGAACACCGTCACCTTACGCCATCCCGAAGGCGACGATGATTTAAACTTCCTCTATGGGACAATCTTGGTCAAGATGCTGCATACCGAAGACGTTCACAGTCGCAACGTCTGTGTCTTTGCGGAAGGCGAAGTGGATCGTTCCCCAACTGGAACCGGAGTCAGTGGTCGGCTGGCAATCCATCACGCCAAAGGTGATTTGAGGCTCGAAGAAACCATCACCATCGAGAGCTTGATCGGTTCGCGCTTCACCGGACGCGTGGCGGAAACGGTTGAAGTCGGCGGCTTACCAGCTATCATCCCCGAAGTGGCTGGAACGGCGTTCATCACAGGTCAACACACTTTTCTCATCGACCCTGATGATCCGCTCAAAGATGGGTTTATCCTGCGCTAGATCAAGTATAATAGAACCGAAAGCTAAACTTGATTTGAAGTTGGTGATGTATGAGTAGCCTTTTAAGCCGTATCACAATAGATGCTGATATTTGTCACGGCAAGCCTGTCATTCGGGGTTTACGTTATCCCGTTGAAATGCTGCTCGAACTCCTGAGTTCAGGCATGAGCCACGACGATATTTTGGCGGATTATCCCGACTTGGAGCGGGAGGATTTGTTAGCGACCTATGCCTATGCGAGGCTGCTGGTACAAACGAAGCGTGTACTGCCTCTTCCAGTATGAAGTTTTTGATTGATGCTCAACTGCCACGCCGGTTGGCAATTGCTATTCAAGCAGTTGGGCATGATGTGATTCACACCCTCGATTTGCCAAACGGAAATGCAACCCCCGATTCGCAAATTAATAATCTTTCAGTCGAAGACGAGCGTATTGTTGTGACCAAAGATTCTGACTTTGTAGATAGCTTTTATCTTTCGGGGAAGCCCTACAAGTTGCTACTTATTTCGACAGGAAATATTACCAACACGGAATTAGTGAATCTCTTTCTCCCGCAACTTCTAGCTATGGTTGAAGCATTTGAAGAATCTCGTTTCGTTGAATTGAGCCGAACAGCTTTGATTATTCGTGTGTAGACAAAAGTCTGACCGACTATTAACTTTATTAGAACTTTGAGTAAGCAATGACACACTTCACACCCAAAGAAATCGAATATCTCAGCACACAGAAGATGGGGCGCTTGGCGACACTCTCATCGGATGGCGCACCTAACAATCTGCCCGTTATGTACCGCTATAACCCCGACTTGGACACCATTGATATTGGCGGATTGAACATATCCGAAACTAAGAAATTTAGAAACGTCCGGCGAGATGGCCGCGTATCCTTTGTGGTGGATGATGTGCAGCCACCGTGGGAAGTACGCGGGGGCGAAATTCGCGGCGTGGCGCAAACCGTTGATGAGGGC
Organism: Anaerolineae bacterium; assembly: GCA_013821665.1. Taxonomy (GTDB): domain Bacteria; phylum Chloroflexota; class Anaerolineae; order Aggregatilineales; family Phototrophicaceae; genus CFX2. The sequence goes on along the minus strand of JACDGI010000785.1, from coordinate 1,480 downwards.
AGTTCCTATCTACCCGACAATTTTGATCCCCATCTTATCCGCATCAAGCCCACCCAAATTATCAGTTGGGGCATTGATACCCATCCTTATACCGTCAACAGCCGCAAGATTGCATCTCCATAATCGGGGAAGGTGACTAACTTCAGCACAAAAAATACTTCGCCAGTATGATGATATTTTTACGGTTTCCACGCCATCATACGAGGCTGATATGAATGACATCGCCATCCAAGTTTTGGGTTTGTTGGTATTCCTCGCGGTAATCATCGGCAGCTACTGGCGCTGGGTGCGTCCACACAACATCAATCTTGAGACCAAAGGCGTTCTGCTGCTCATCATTGCGACCATGACCGGCGGTTTAATCGGCAGCAGCGGTTGGTGGTTTGATGTCCCTCAAGCCTTTTCGTGGGATTTGCCCCCATTAGCCAGCCGTATGTTGGCGGTCGCGGGTTGGGCTTTCGGCGCAGCCACCTTTATGACTTTGCAACGGCCCACACAACAGCGGATTCGCTTAGTCCTGCTGATGCTGGCGGTTTATCTGATCCCGCTGGCTGTGGCGATTGTGCTGTTTCATCTAAACCGTTTTAACCCGACTGCGCCCATTACCTATGCCTTCTTCATCATTGTGACGGGGTTGGTTGTGCCCACGCTTTGGTATTTGTATCGTCGTCCGCAGGTTGTCGTAGAAAGTAATGTTAAGCCGCCCGTCCAAGCCATCCGCTGGTGGATGATTGTGGTCGCAGTTCTGACTGTCTTATGGGGCATAGCCTTGTTCATCACAGATAACGGCCCAGTGAATTTGATATGGGTGTGGCCGGGTGATCTGCTCAGCAGCCGCTTAATTGCCGTGATGCTGCTGACAATCGCTACTGCCGCGATCTATAGTTTGCGCAATGCCGATGTGGCGCGGGTCACGTTAGTGATGCTAACGGTCTACGGCTTGGGCGCAGCCTTAGCGAATCTGTGGAGTGCTACGGCAGGTAAACCTGTGCAGCCCTTATACCTCACAGTGTTTGCTGTGATAGGTCTGACATCCTTATGGTTGCGCCGGTCTTTGCTTGTTGGATAGGCACTGTACATAAAATAAAAATGCCCGATGGTACGTCGGGCATTTTTGATTCAGTTTAATGACTGTGGATTGCGACTAGGGCAGAGCAGACAGGTTAGGATTGCAGTCGCCTGTTACCGGATAACCCCAACCGCTGCCAGTCGAATAGACATGAATATCCGGACCATTCCATTCCTGGAAGTCGAAGCCGAGATCATAGCTGCCGGGGCCATTGTGCCAACCCCATGTATAACCGCTGCTTCCGTATTCAACATCGCCGTGAATACCGTCATCCCACCATGCAGCCTTCGGATACATGATAGCCTTGGTGATGCCAATGCTGCTGCTGTAGCCTTCCTTGGTCAAGTCAATCCAGCAAATGATTGTCTGTGAGTCGTCAAATGCGGGAGGAGGCAGCACGCTCTCGAAATC
>JACDGI010000077.1 GCA_013821665.1 Anaerolineae bacterium | reverse complement strand
GGTGAGTTAGGCTAGGTTTATCTCGGGGGAGTTAAGGAAGCTGGCGATGATGCGTATGAGTATTCGGTTCGGCGGGATCATGTTGTTGGGATTGATGCTGGTGGCCTGTGGTGGCAATCAACCGCAAACGGTCGGTGAACTGCCGACGGTTGCTTCTTTGCCCACGTTGACGGCTACGCTGCCCATCAGCGAAACGCCGACCGTGACGGCAAGTCCATCAGCAACCGATACGATTACGCCGACAGCGACGGTATTGGTATCCAATACGCCCAGCGTCACACCCAGCGCGACCATCACTGATACGCCCACGCCGACCGTGACCAATACGCCGTTGCCAAGTAATACGCCGTTCCCAACTGCCGATAACGAAGGCTTATTGGCGCTGCTGCAAATGGCGGCTGTCGCCACGGTTTTGCCCGCAAATCTCATCCCAGCGGCTGCGCCGACGGTTCCGGGTGCGGTGGTGGGCGCAACCGTTCCACCGGTCGTGCCAACATGCAGCACCGCGCCCAGTGGAGGATTTGCCGCAGTTTATAATAGTGATCCGTCACTGGCCGCGCAGTTGGGCTGTCCTTTAGGGATTGTTTCTTTTGCCACAGCCGCGCAGACCTATCAAACAGGCCAGATGATTTGGATGGCAGGGCCACCTCAAGCCATTTATGCGCTCTTCGGTTCCGGTCAATTTACACGCTATGATGATACGTTTAACGCGGCGACTGATCCGTCTAGCGGTGGTGAAACACCTCCATCCGGATTGATTGAACCGGTGCGTGGCTTTGGTAAAGTGTGGCGGACGTTTGCCGAAGTGCGGGCGATGGGCTGGGCGACCAGCGATGAGGCGGGTGGGCAATCCACGGAGCAAATATTCGAGCGCGGACAAATGGTCTATTTGCCTGAGCGCGGCATGATTTTCGTATTGATTACCAATAACGGTGGCCTCAACGGGGGTTGGCGGGCCGTAACGGGTAGTTATTAATCCTTTAGATATGTTCACAGGAGGAGCAGCATGGGACGACAACCACTAACACCTGAGCATCTGGCCTTTCTGGAACGGCGTTATGTCGACCTCAAGCAGGTCTACGAAGCGATGATTTCCTATTACCCGCCCGATGCCTACGAAGAGAATTATCTGTTCGAGACGATTGTGTGCGAGTTTAATTATCTGGCTGATACACTCGGTTATGAAAATGACGAAGCATTTTTGGATCGTCTGATGGGCGATACCGAAACCGATGACATTGATTTCGACGATGACGATGATTTTGACGATCTGGACTAAGATCGAATCTAACGGGCTTGCGCCAATAAGTTTTGGGCGAGGCGCAGGTTTTCTTCCACATAGGCCAGCCGGTCAGCGAGTTCCAGTGACGTAAAGATCTGGTGGGCCGCTGCAAATTGGTCAACAGCATTTTGGTACTCACCCATATTGCCGTAGACCGCGCCTAAACTGGTCAGCAAATCGCCTTCACCGACGGCATCACCGATTTCTTGCGCCAGTTTGAGGGTTTCGAGATACGTATCCCGTGCCAACTCGTAATAAAAGCGGGCTTCAAAATCGGTGCCCGCATTCCGTCCCAAATCATTATAAATGTTGCCGATAATCCCCAATCGCAGCGCGGCCTCCGCCGAATTGCCCAGCGATTTATAAAGGGATACCACCTCATGAAAGCATTTGATGGCTTCGGTATATTGGCCGTTGGCAAGGTGCGAATTACCTTGATTACCCAAGCGTGATACGAGGCTGCGTTGGTCGCGCATCAACCGCGCCACATTGACCGACTCACGGTGGACATCAATCGCTTCGTCATAGCGTCGTAAATCGTCATAGACGAGGCCGAGGTTCGACAGCCATATGCCGCGTCCGCGAGTGTCACCAATCTCCTGAGCGATGAACAGCGCTTGGTTCAGGTAAGTGATTGCGTCGTCGTAGCGACCGAGTTCGCGTACAATGTTGCCCATATTGCCGAGGATACCATCTTCGGTCAGACGATCATTTTCCCCACGGGCAAGGATCAGCGCACGTTCAAAGCACTGTAGCGCAAGATCAGGTTGTTTGGTGCGGTAATAAATGAGCGCCAGATTGCCAAGGTGTCGGCCTTCTGCTGCCGGATCGTTCATGGCGCGTGCCAATTCCGTCGATTGCAGCAGCCCGTTGATGGCCTGTTCGTAATCTTCATTTTGGAGGGCTTGCCGTACCTGCTGTAAAGCCTGCCGTACCTGTTGCAAGAGTGCATCTTGCTCGACTAAGTCGGACATATTAGGTTCCCTCCTCATTGTCATGGTTTGAATGTCCGAGAAGCGTCACCAGTAACACCAATGCGATGATCGCAACCGGCCACAACCAGATACGATCCATACCCAAGCCCGGCAGCAGCGGTTCGTCCGCGATGATGTCCAATCGCACAATCGTAAACTGCGGCGAGACATCTGGCAATTTGAAGCCGCTGATTTCGTCGTCTACCAAGCGCCCTAAGACCGCGTCATAACGTGTTGGGGCATCGCGCCGGAATAAGTTCACTGCCCGCAGCGCTTCAGCCGGATCGGTGACTTTATCGGCCAGTGCGCTCAATGACTGCCTTCCCAATTGTATCGTGACCAGTGGATCAGCCAGCAGGTTTTGATACCAGTCCGGTCGTTCGCCCCAGCCGGAGATGACATAAATTTTGCTGCCATGTCGCCGATATTCGACCGCCACATGCCGAGCTTGTCCCGATTTGCGTCCGCGTGTCGTTAGGATCAGCAGCCGCATGACGTTAAGCAGGTCGCCTAAACCTAACCGAAACAACGTCAGTGGCATTCGCAGCGCGAGATGCAGCAAGCCGGTCGGGTAGGGGATGAATTGAGGTTCGTCGGGTTCGATGATCATGCGTATACTTCGTATCCCTTTGCGGGATAATCGAATTATCCTATTTCGATAAGCCGTCATATTCTGTTATTTTTAGTATAGCCTATTCTGCTGTTTGTGGGGCAAACCTACGGCTGCCCAACGTCACTCAGCCGCATCCCTGCCGTCAGGTTCGCGTCGTACTCAGTGACGCATGTTCTGCTATTATAGAGGGTAGATAACGTGAATATGACCAACCCGTAATTCGTTGTTAAATAAACACCGGATTACAGGATAAAATGATTACAAGTGCAGCCCACACTGGGGAGTATTGAATGCCTGACGAACGTGATTCTCGATTACCGGATGAAGTGCCTGAAGAACGCCCTGAAGATGATGATATTCCGTTTCATTTGCCCTTCAGCAATGAAATAGACGATACGCAGCATGATAAACCGGCTGAAGATAAGCCGCTGTGGAATGCCTCTAACCCGATGGATGCCCGTAACATGCCGACGATGCCAGTCATGCGTGAGCCGGGCGTGCCTGATCCCAAGAAAACGTTGCAGGGCAGCGGGGGTCTCGATCCGAACCCGGATTTCAACACGCGTCCGAATGATACAGCCGGTAACACCATGCAGCATAAGGCTGTGCGCTTGGATAACACCATGCCGCATGAGCCGCCACCTGCTTATCGCGACTACAACCAGCAGAGTCCGCAGCAATATCAGCAGCCGTATCCACAACCGCCCAACAATATCCCGCCCGCCCCACAAGCTGGATCCGTTCCACAGCAGCCTTTGCAACGCCGACAAAATGGTCGCAAGCGCGGCTGTTTCGGTTGTTCACGCGGTTGCATTGGCCTGATTATCGGCTTTATGGTGATCTTCTGCGGTGGTTCGACGCTGCTAACCTTGGCGATTGGTGGCGCGTATGCTTCACGCGTACAGCAGCAGTTGACAGCGCGGGTTTCTGAAATCAACAACTATCAACAGTTCCAGAGTACCTTTTACTATGACCGCAATGGTCGCCAATTGTATGAAGCCTTTGGCGAAGGCCGCCGCACCAAGCTCAAATATGCTGACTTCCCACAAAATCTGATTGATGCCACCGTTTCAATTGAAGATTCGAGCTTCTTTAGTAACCCCGGTATTGATGTGGGTGCGACCATCCGCGCTTTCCTCCAATATGCCGGATTGCAGCAAGGCTCGACAGGCGGCAGCACCATTACCCAACAGTTGGTACGTGGTGTGCTGTTTGATACCGAATATCGCTCCGAACGGACTGTCCAGCGTAAGTTGGATGAAATTGGGCTGGCACTAGCACTCAATGGGCAGATGACCAAAGAGCAAATCCTTGAACTGTATCTCAATGAAATTTACTACGGTAATCTGGCTTATGGTGCCGAGGCCGCCGCGCAAACACTCTTCGGCAAACATGCCAGTGAGTTAACGCTCGGTGAGGCAGCGCTTTTAGCTGGCTTGCCACAAGCGCCTGCGGATCTTGACCCGCTCAACAACGACCCTGCTGTACAGGATAAAGTTGAAGCCCGTTGGCGATTGGTGTTGGAGCGCATGGTGACGTTGGGCAAGGTGACACAGGCTCAAGCTAACGAGGCACTCGCCGCCGGATTGACCTATGTACCCCGTGACATCTCGCTCGAAGCACCGCATTTCACGGTCTACGCTGAAAACCAATTTGAAACCTTAATGGGAACCATTGGCTATGCGCCCAAGGATGTGGCACGCGGCGGTTTCAAAGTCTATACCACACTTGACCTCGACATCAACAATGCCGCACAGGACGCTGCCCGCACACAGGTCGCGACGTTGGCTTCTCAAAATGTGACGAACGCCTCGGTGGTCGTCCTTAAGCCCTTGACCGGCGAAATTCTGGCGATGGTCGGCAGTGTCGATTACAACAACGATGCCATTGATGGTCGCGTCAATGTGTCTACATCGCTGCGGCAGCCCGGTAGCGCGGTTAAGCCTTTCAATTACTCCGCCGCCATCGAAAACGGCATGACTCCCGGTGATGTGATCTGGGACGTACCCACGAAAATCGGCATTGATGGGCAAGCGCCTTATGTGCCGCGTAATTATGATGGTGTGTTCCACGGCCCGATGATTATGCGTTACGCGCTGGCGAACAGTTACAACATTCCGGCGGTTCAGACGCTGCGCCGTTACGGTGTGCCTTATCTGCTCGGGATCATGAAACGCTTCGGCATCGACTCACTTGGGGATGATTCCAGCAAGTACGGCTTGTCATTGACCTTAGGCGGCGGCGAAGTTTCGCTGCTAGATTTGACCAATGGCTTTTCGGTGTTCGCCAATCAAGGCTCTTATGTGCCGACCACGGCTATCCTGTGCGTCCTTGATAATAACAATAACATCATCTATAACTACGAGAACGGCTGCACCAGCGGCACACCTACCGATAAGACGGTCGATAAACCAGCTTATGGCAAACAGGCAGTCGATCCGCGTATCGCTTTCGTCATCAGCGATATTCTGGCGGATAACAATGCCCGCAGCACGGCGATGGGTGCTAACAGCCCCTTGAACACAGGTGCATTAGGCGCATCCGTTAAGACCGGTACCACCAACGACATCAAAGATAACTGGACGGTGGGCTACACCCGCAACGTGGCCGTTGGCGTATGGGTCGGTAATAGCAACGGCTCACCGATGGTCAACTCCTCCGGCTTGACTGGTGCCGCGCCAATTTGGAGCAGCGTCTTAAATACCATCTATGGCAATCAAGCACTCTTGAGCAAAGATTTCGCCGTCAACGGACAACTTCAGCCGAACCAACAGCAAGCGCCCGCTGGCCTTTCCCGCCGTGAGATTTGCGATGTGCGTCGTTTGAAGGAACCCGCTACCGATTGCTCGCGCATCAATGAATGGTTCTTGGATGGCCCCGCTGGTATTCCTGATGCCGATGGCAACCTGATTTATCCGCCTGCGCCGCAGCCAGCCCAACAGCAGCAGAACGGTGTGCAGTTGAATGAAGTGTCGCCGGGGGTTTTTCAGGTGTTGGCTTTCCGTCTCGCGCCAGAAATCGCCAGTTTGATCCAGTTCCAAGTGCAGCCGGGACAAACCCCGCCACCGACACCGCTTTACTGTCAGGTTCCGAACGAACTCGCCGCTTCAGCCGTCGGCGCACAGGCACAATTATTTATCGCACCGCCGCCCGTTCCAGATGATGCGGTATCGGCAGAAAACTATTCCCGTAATCAAGGTTTGGCCTTCCTGCCGACGATCACCTGTACACCCGATTTGTTGCAAGGCGGTGGTGGCAGTGGCTACGGCCCTGTGGTGACGACCGCTATCATTACCTCACCCGCGCCGGGGCAGGTGTTGACAGGTGAAACCGCAATCTTTGGCACAGTGCAGTACACGGCTGATCAAGGCAAGTTCTATAAGGTCGAGGTGATCGGTGGTAATCTCTCCGATTGGACGACCATCGGCACGACCCACACCAACAGCGTCGTCAACGGCCAGCTCGAAAATCTGTATGTGCCGGGGTTAGTCAATGGCAGCTACCGGATGCGTTTGGTGATCGTGGATAACGGCGGCGGCTTCCTGCAAGCGCCATACGAAGTGCCGTTCACCGTCGCGCATTAACAGGAGTTACAAGAGATAAGTTGTGAGCCGATAAACCACTTTATTGGCTTGGCTCCCTCCCTCGTTTACGGGGGAGGGCTGGGGTAGGGGTTCTCATTTCTTGTTTTCGTATAAAACTGACGCTATTCGTTCAACACGGTTATAATCCCTCAATCGAATAATGAGAGTAGCGAGGCACTGGACGATGCCAGAAGTCAATCCTTTTGCGACGGTGCGACAACTTGCAGCCGGATATATCGTGCCACGCTGCCTGCATGTGATCGCTAATTTAGGCGTGGCCGATGTCTTAGATGAAACCCCTCGCACGGCGGCTGAGTTAGCCGAATCGGTCGGTGCACATCCTGACGCACTGTGGCGTATCCTGCGTGTGTTGTCCACCTATGGCCTGTTTGCCCTTCAAGGCGATCAATTTAGCCATACGCCCGCCTCGCGCTTGTTACGCAGCGATCATCCACAGTCAATGCGCTCTTTCGTGCGGATGTTCGCTTCACCCCTCTATTGGAATGCCTACGGTGAACTGGAATACACTGCCCAAACAGAGCGTCCCGCAACCGACAAATCAACGCCCAATGGTTTTTGGAATTACCTAGAGTCGCATCCCGACGAAGGCACAATTTTTGACGAGGCGATGGTCACCAAGTCACGGGCGGCTGCTGCGGCGATTGCATCTTCCTATGATTTCTCTGGCTTTGAAGTCGTGGGTGATATTGGTGGTGGATTGGGGCAGGTGTTACGCGCAATCATGAATGCTTCGCCTAACAGCAAGGGTGTTCTGTTCGATTTAGCGCACGTTCTCGAAAAAGCGAAATATATCCCATCCGAGCGCATCACCTTCCAAGCCGGTGATTTTTTCTCGGATACCTTTCCGACTTGTGATGCTTATTTGCTGATGGATGTCATCCATGATTGGGGCGATGAGGCGGCAATGGCGATCCTCAAAGCGGTTCGCCGCGCGGCACCTGCCCATGCCAAACTGCTAGTGATCGAATTGGTTTTCCCCGATGACCCCGGCCCGGATTGGGCTAAAGTCCTTGACGTAAACATGTTGGCTTTGTTCGGTGGGCGGCAACGCACCCTTTCCGAATATCGGGCCTTGCTCGAAAGTGCTGGATTTTCCTTACAGCGTAAGATTGATACCCGCGCTGAACATTCTATTCTTGAGGCGGTTGTGGCCTAATATCGCCGTGACGATTTTATTTATGGTCTTGGTAGCTTGAGCCGGTAGCAGTAAATGTCGCCGTCTAATGGCTCAAACGCATAGCGCGTATCAATATAGGCTTTGTCCGGTTTCGAATACCAATAACCTTGATTACCATAATGTTCTTGCCAACTACGACTGGTAACGACGAACAAGATAGGCGGATCATCATTCGATTTCCATAAACCGCCATCGACCGTATATCGCGTTCCACTAGCTACATTAAAACCGAGTATCGGATTAGAATCGGGGAAATAAACAAGCCAATCCTCGAGATCCGTTTTGATTTGTTGTAAGACTTCGTCATGAGCTGTACAGAAATTGGTTCCGCTCTTTTGCGGAAGTTGCAACTTGTCTTTGAAAACATAAAAGGTCGCGAATAGCGCTAAGACGATTACAAAATAAAAGATGCCGTTTCTTTTAATTCGCATAGTTATTCTGTCATCGCCTTATGCCGGTTTCATCCACTCCAACAGATTATCAAGCGCGATATTCGCCCCACACAAAACAACCGCGATATTTGAATTCGGCTTGACCTGAATTTTACCCTGAGTGATTGCTGCCAGTGTACAGGATGCCGCTGGTTCAACCAACAACTTCTCTTCTTGCAGCAGTTCGGTCATTGCTTGTATCGCCATCGCATCTGAGACCGTCACCAAATCGGCAGCGTTGCGCGTCACAAAGTCAAATTGCGGCTGTTCTGTCCGCCGTGCGCCGAGACTGGTCGCGATGGATGTAATCGCTGGTAACTCGACAATCTGACCTGCTAGTCGGCTTTGAGACATGCTGTCAGCGCCAATCGTTTCGACACCAATAACTTGTGTCGAAGGCGAGAAGTGCTGTGCGGCGCTGATAATTCCCGAAATAAGTCCACCCCCGCCAATGGAAGCGATCACCACATCAATGGATGGCGTTTGCGACATCAATTCAAGAAAGATCGTGGCCTGTCCCGCCATTACATTCGGATCGTTGAAGGGGTGGATATAGGCTTTGCCCTCGTTGGCCGCCACTTCCATCGCTCGCTGATTGGCTTCGTCCCAACTGTCGCCATACAGAACGACTTCCGCACCAAGTGCTTCTAAAGATTGAATACGGCTTTTAGCAGTATGTTTCCCAAGATACACCGCCGCCTTAATCCCCAGCGTTTTGGCGGCAAAGATAACACCTAGTCCATGATTGCCTTGTGAAGCGGTAATCACTCCCTTTTGCCGTTGTTCTTCGGGCAAAAGTAGTATGGCATTCAACGCACCGCGCACCTTGAACGAGTGCGTAGGCTGAAAGATTTCGAGCTTCAGGAAAACGTTGGCCGATGTTTTGCTGCTGTAATACTCTGACCGAATCGTCGGTGTCGGCCTTAGATAAGTGTGGATGCGGTCAGCCGCCGCTTGAATATCGTTTGCAGTAATCAGCATAGATTTCCTTTGCATTAACGATTATCGATGATAACTTTGAATTTCAATCTCATCCTACTGCAAAGTGAATTATATTTCGCTGACCATTGCATACTTACGTATCTTCACCTAGTTTCTATCCGCAAAGTCATCGGCTATTTCGCCCCACGATGCTTTTCCAACCATGTTATCGCATAGTCAACCAGTGCCCGCTGTGGCATGAGTAGGGCAGTCGCCTTGGCAATCTTACCCTCGTGCTGCTGTCCGGTTTCACGCGCAAAATCAGCACCGAGTTCGTTAAAATCCGAGTCATCCCAATCAATATCGTCAAAAGCTCGCCAATAACGGGTGCCATCCACCGTAATCGGCGCACCAAGGTGGATCCTGCCATGTGGGATGTTCGCGCGTCCTTCCGCCAGATGCAGCGATGAATTTTTGTTGTGACCCACACCCAACAGCAGCACCCAACCCTCTAAGTCATACACCCGCGCCAAGGGTGATCGCTCACCGAATAGGGGACATATCTCATGATCGTCAATAACATTCTCGGCATGTTTGCCCCACGCCGCGAACGACGCATCCGGATTACTGCTGCGGATAACCCCCGGCTGCTTGCGGAAGGTTTCAGCCACCATCCCCATGTTGAAGGTCGGTGTCATATCCACATCATAGGCTGGCATTGTCGCCCGAATCGCTTCCCACCACTCTTCTGGCACAGGCGGATTACTCCAGTTTGACGGTTCACCGTTGTCCGCCGAGAAGGTTGGCATCACCAGCGTGCCTTCTTGTCCCAACATTTCTTCCAGCGCTAAGATGACAGCCACCGGTCCACCATTGACATTGCCCAAGGATCGCAGCGACGAATGTACCACCAGTGTCATACCATTTTTTACGCCCAATTTCGCCAAATCCACCACCAGCGAAGGCACGGTCGCTGGAAATTCTGTCATTTTTTTAGTCATCTTACGCTCCTCATCATGAACCCTCATGAACCATTATATCTTATCTCTCGTCTTCTTCTGCGTCTCTGCGGTTCAATTTCTTTGCAGTGTTTTTGCCTTTCGCCCTCTCTTTATCGTAATAGTCTCCGTAATTGTTACCTGTTATCGCCTGTTTATCAGGTATATAGCCAACCTATTTTGCCATCAGGTACAATCTGCCCATTATTTCCTAGTAGACAGGACTTTTTATGGCAGCAGGTCAATCCAAATATGATGTTGTAATTGTTGGTGGTGGTCACAACGGCCTCGTTTCAGCCGCTTATCTGGCAAAAGCTGGCCTGTCAGTCTTGGTACTCGAACGCCAACCGCAGCTTGGTGGTGCTGTCCAAACGGTTCAGGTTTTCAAAGGTGTCGAGGCTAAACTTTCCCGCTATTCCTATTTACTCAGCCTCTTTCCCCGTCAAATTAGTGCTGATCTTGGCCTCAAGTTTGAAAGTCGCCGCAGAAGCATCGCCTCTTTCACGCCCACCGTTCGCAATGGTCAACATATGGGTTTGCTGATTAGCAACGATGATGAAGGTGCAACAGTTGAGTCTTTCCGCCAATTAACCGGCAATAACAGTGAATATCTGGCCTATCAACGTTTCAACCGCCTGATGGAAACCTTCGCCCAAAAAGTCTGGCCGACGTTACTTCATCCGTTGCAATCCCGTGCCGAAATGCAGTACCAATTTACGGATGATCTCGCCCTCGAATCGTGGAAAATGCTGATCGAAGAACCGCTGGGCATCGGCCTCGAACGTATTTTGCATGATGATCGTGTTCGTGGCTTAGCCTTCACCAACGCCAAAATCGGTATCCTGACTCATCCGCATGATCCGTCGCTCCTGCAAAATCGTACCTATCTGTACCACATCATTGGTCAAGGCACAGGTGAATGGCAAATTGTCATTGGTGGTATGGGTGCAATTTCAATCGCTCTTGAACACACTGTCCGAGAAGCTGGTGTCCACATCGAAACATCGGCTGCTGTCCAGCATATTCACCTCGGTAACGATAGTACTGTTGAATATACACAGGCTGACCAAACCCATACGGTGCAAGCGAAATATGTCCTGTCGAATGTTGCCCCCAGTGTCCTCAATAAACTGCTGGTTGATGCCACAATTCCCGCATATGTGGATGAAGGTGCCGTCTTTAAGGTCAATATGGTATTGAAAAAGTTACCGCGCCTCAAAGCCAAAGGCTACACACCCGAACAAGCCTTCAACGGCACCTTCCACATGGATGAAGGCTATAAAGCTATGCAAACCAGTTACGATCAGGCTATGCAAGGTTTGATCCCCGACCAGCCGCCCGGTGAAATGTACTGCCAAACCATGACCGATCCGTCCACACTTTCACCCGAACTTCGGGCCAAAGGCTACCAGACGATCACGCTTTTCGGCCTCGATATGCGTGCCAAAATATTTGAAGCCGACAATGCTGGCACCCGCGATAAAGTGATGAAAAGCTATATGAAAGCGATTGATGCTTATCTGGAAGAACCGTTGGAAGACTGTCTTGCCTTGGATGCCGATGGTCAACCCTGCATTGAGGCCAAATCACCCTTGGATTTGGAAGCCGAATTGGGTTTGCCGCAGGGTAATATCTTCCATGACAATATGACGTGGCCCTTCACCGACGACGCGGAACAGGTTGGTACTTGGGGTGTCGAAACCGCCTATCCCAACCTGTTTATCTGCGGTTCTGGTGCTGTTCGTGGCGGTTGTGTCAGTGGTGTTCCCGGCCACAACGCCGCCATGAAAGTGCTGGAATGTGAAGGTCTTAAACCTTAAGTTAATCGCAGCAGCTTATCAAAGACTTTGGCACGCCATAGGAAGCGCTGCAACATTGTCCATAAGGCGACAACTGCAAGCACAATGACCCAATCACGGCCAGTCAGTTCCGTCAGCTCAAAGGTGTATCTCAGGCTTGGCACCAGCATGATAACGACGTAAAGGATTGCCAAACCAATAGCCACAATCGTTGGTCGCCAATCGCCGCTGTACTCGTCACCACCTGTCCAGAATTGGGTTGGCGGTTCCACGAATACGATCAACACTAAGCCAGCCAATGTTGTGACCGATGTCAGGACGGTTCGTGCAACGGCTAAGGCTTCAGTTTGTGCGGTGTCGATAATCTCGATAATCGTCTGCCCACGAGACGATTCGAGCGCAACAACCTGATTATGCGTTAGGCTGCGGACGTTGAAAACGTTTGTTCCCGCGCTGTTGGTGAAGGTCGCCACAAAATAGATGACGTAGATGGTTACACCAACAGTTGCCAAAGAAATCCCCGCTGGAATCACGAAACGCAGTACCGTTCGCAGTGATCCGCGTGGTGGCTTACCCGCATGTGACCACGCCGCTAATCCGAGAGTCGGCAGCCCCACGGTGATTAACGACAGTAGCGATTGATGGACTGGCGTGATCGGAAATCCTAGCCCGATAATGGCAATCGCCACGATAATAATCGTTTGGTAGACGACCCGCGCCAGAAAGAGGCGAATGATGTCCAGCATCCCCATCACGATTCGTTGACCCTCATTGAAGGCCGATGGTAGCGCCGCGAACGAGTCGTTCAATAGAATAATGTCCGCCACACCCCGCGTCGCTTGGCTGCCACTTTGCATCGCAACCCCAATTTGGGCGCGTTTGAGCGACAGAACATCATTCACACCATCTCCGATCATGGCGACATAATGACCGCTGGCTCGCAGCGCTCCAACGAGCCGTTCTTTCTGCTGCGGTGTGATGCGTCCGAAAATCGTATTGTTTTCCGCCGCTTCCGCAAATTCGCCGGGGGTCATGCCTTCCAAGTCCAAACCGGAAACAATTTGAATATCACTACTCAGACCCGCTTGACGTGCCAGTGCCGCCACCGTATTCGGATTGTCGCCGGAGATAATCTTGAGTTGTATACCTGTATCCGCGAAGCGCTTGAGCGTCGCTTCGGCTTCGGGGCGGAGTTCATCACTGAAGGCGATTGCGCCTAATGCCACCAAATCCGAGGGGAGCTGCGGTTCTTCTTTGTCATTATGCAGCCCTACAATAGCTTTGTGTTCGGTAAAGAGCAGTACCCGCATCCCTTGATCTTCCCATTCGGAAAGTTTCTTGCCGACATCCGTCCCTTTGTTCAAATTGGGACGCAGCATTTCCGGCGCGCCTAAGACATAGACACCCTTATGTTCCGCTGTGTCAAACGTGATGGCGCTCCATTTGCGCTCGGAAGAAAAGGGTACTTCTTCTTCCGTGGTTTGTTTGTCGCCCTTTAGCGCTTCATGCAGCGCGTCCGACGTGCGGTTGCCACTGCTGGCACTGGCGGCATAAATCCCCAATATGCGTCGGAATTCTTCATCGCTGATCGAATACGGAACAGTATCAACAAGATTGATACGGTTGGCGGTCAATGTTCCGGTTTTGTCGAGGCACAGCACATTGACGTTACTCATGGATTCGACGGCGTTCGCATGTTGGATGAGTGCGCCCTGTCCTGCCATGCGTACTGCGCCCATGCCATAAGCAATGGTGGTCATGAAGAACAAGCCGTTAGGGATCAGTCCGGCGATAACAGCCGCGATTCGAGCGCTTTCAGTCAAAGGTTGGCTGACGACCAACGCGGCCAGACCGAATAAAGTGCCGATGAGTAAAGTCACCATGACTAACAGTTGCACAATGAACTCGATGTCCACTTGCAGCGGTGTTTTCTCGGCACGGTAAGCCCGCGCACCGGCTGTTAATTTACTGGCGACACTTTGCTCACCCACCATTTGCGCTTCGTAATAAGCACTGCCGTTAACACAAAAGGTGCCTGAAAAAACTTGATCACCTTTATGTTTGGCAATCAGGTCGGATTCGCCAGTTAGCAGCGATTCGTCAACATCCACGCGGGTATCGCTGACGATTTTGCCATCCACTACAATTTGGTCGCCCGCTTTGACGAGCAGAACGTCGCCAACGACGATCAAGCTCGGATCAACTATGAGCGGTTTACCATCGCGCATAACGGTGGCTTTTGGGCGGGTAAGAAGGGCAATCTTGTCGAGCGCCCGTTTGGCCCGTAGCTCCTGAGCGATACCAATGACTGTGTTCCAGAAGGCGATACCCACCGAGGCAAACGCATCACTGTATAAACCCAACACCACCAGCACCGCGCCGATGCCGAATAAAACCAGATTGATGAACGTGAAAACATTCGCACGAATAATATCCGCATACGTGCGACTGCTCTGAAACTGAACATTATTCCCTTGGCCGCGTTCGCGACGGGCGACCACTTCTGTCTCAGAAAGGCCGTTAATCTGCGATGACGGGATGGAAGAAGCCATCTGCATAAATACATCTCGAATTCATAGTTAGACAGTTATTGTAACGGATATTTAGCCTGTACGTTACGCTATCGGAAAAGGTTTCACAATTGCATTACAAAATAGGCTTCATTTTAGGTATTTTTGAGCCAGTATGGCTGTAGCTTCGATATACCACTATACTACCGCAAGCCGTTAGTGGTTGTATCAGTAAACATTGCATAATCATAGAAGGATTTTATGCCACTTTTCGTCATTTTCATTTTCGGTGCGATTGTGTTCGGGGCAGGGGCTATGCTCGCTCCCGCATGGCCGAGCGCACAACCGCGCATTGGTTTGATGGCTGCTTTGGCACTGGGCATTGTGATGGGTGGTGCCATCTTTTGGGCGACCCTTTTTGGTTGGGACACGCTGGTAATTGATTATTTGCTGTTCGCCCTGATGACCAGCATTTTTCTATTTGGAACATTGTCCTATGGTCAAAAACGCGCTGAGGCCAAAGGCGAGGTTTTAGAGGATGCCGATCAAGGTTGGCCGGGGACGCGTGACCTGCTCTTTTTCGGATTTATTGCGCTGATATTCCTCGTTCCCGTGCTGATTTTACCCGTACCTTTGGATACGGACGCACAGGGCTTTGGCTATCTCGGTTTGATGGCGCGTTTGGGCGGTAATTTCCAGACTTTAGCCCCTTGGCATCCCGAAGTCAGCTACCTCTATTCACCCGGCTTTTCGGTGTTAATCGCTTATCTCAGCCACCAATTGAATCAAGGCTTGCAGAGTGTACAAATCAGTGTTGGGGCAGTGCTGGCTTTGCTCAATATGTGGCTGGCCTACGATATGGGTTCCGAAATTCGTGATAAACGCCTCGGACGTGCGATGGCGCTGGCGATGTTTGCCAGCATCGGCTTACTAACGGCCTTTATGGACTCGCATTACACCACCATCCTCGGCTTGGTGTTCGCGCAGGCCTTTCTTATTCTCGCCATCCGTTTCCAACGTCGTCCATCGATTGCGGATGCCGTTGGTGGCGGCTTGATGCTCGGTGCGCTCGTCTTGTCTCATCCCGATACGACTATTATCTTGATGCTGGGTTATGTGCCGTGGCTGCTAACCATGTGGTTCGGCCAGCCACGTCCAACGGTTCGCAGTTGGTTAGTGCTGGCAATCGGTATGCCACTCATCGCCCTGATTGCCATCGCCCCGTGGTTGTGGAGCATCAAGGATTTAATTGGCAGTGGCATCGCGTCGCCCTTCACGCGTGATCCTTCGTATTGGCACATCCTCATCTTGTATCACGGCGTATGGATTGTGCCGGTAGCCATATTGGGTGCGGTAATTGGTCTTCGCAACCGCAGCCAACCCGTCATTCTGGCGGTGGGTTGGCTCGTCTTGATCCTCGAATTCTCGACGGTTGGATTACTTGAAAAGATTGCACCCAATCTCCTCGCGCCATTGCTGCGTTACGATTATCCCTTTAGTATTGCGTGGCATGGCCCGATAATCCCTTATGCAATTTTAGGCGGTATCGGCTTAATGTGGTTGTGGGAACGCTACGCTGCCAAACGTGTGGCTAATCTCTCGCCGCGCTGGACATATGGCGCACTCACTGTCGGTATTATAGTGGTACTACTCGGTATCTTTTTAAGCCCACAGTTATTGGCACTGAGCAAAGGCCGTATCGGTTTTTATGGCGCGTTTTCTTCTGCCGATGATGTCAAAGCCATGCAGTGGATTAAGGCCAATACGCCCGCCGATGCCCGCGTATTGAATTTCCCCGGCACCCAAAAAGACAACTCGCACGAAAGCGATTGGGTTCCGGTCATTGCCGAGCGTGACACCGTTTATTATCGCTGGCAGCCCTTCTTCCGCAATAATGAGGCCAGTCTTGCCGAGCAAGATCGTTTACGTGCCTTTTGGAAAAACCCGGCTGATCCCGCGCAAGCCAATTTGCTGCGGACTGCTAAAATCAACTATGTCATCGTGCCTCAATTGGTGACGAATCCCGCCAGTATTGACACCATGTTTCGTTGGCGTGCGCCTCTAACCGACCAAATTCAGATGCAGTCTGCCGTGAGTGCCGCACCTTATCTCCAGCTTGTATTTGACAGCGACGGTGCGCAGGTCTACCAAGTTAAACCATCGTAATTATGGCGCAAGGTCATTAGACTATATAATCGAGACAATCGAACGCTCGTTTATAGTCTGTTGTATCCGAAATTTATTGAGAATGTTTTATGTCCGACGAACCGCATTTCACCGACGATAACGCCCCACAACCACCCCAGCCACCACCCGGCGAAGGTGATATTCCCGCATCGGTTACCTTCATGGAGATTATGCGTCGCGCCGCTGCCAAAGCTGAATCCGAGCGTCCGCCGCGCCCCGCGCCACCGGTTTCGGTGACCAAAGACCCGCGCAGCGTCACGGCCACACAGACACAGTTCAAGGTCGCCACAGCACCGGTTGACCCCAAGCTTCAATATGATTCGGCGATGGAAGAACAGCGCATCCAGCGTGTGAAAAAACGCCAGTCGCGCCGTCGTCGCCAAACCGTCGGTGTGATGGGCGGTATTTTCCGCTCGGTCTTGGTGATTGTGATCGCGGCAGCTTTGATGGCGACCATCTTCACATGGTCAACACCCGCACAGTTCATCAACGATTCGGTTAAATCCAAGCTGAGTATTGCTCAGGCCACTGGACAAGCGACCGTTGTACCCACCGTCATTCCCACGCCCAATTGGCTGCGGAAGATCGGCATTGTGTCAGGGCATCGCGGCCCGCAAGTCCCGCCTGATCCCGGTGCAGTCTGCCCCGATGGATTAACGGAAGCATCCATAACCTTCGCCGTATCCCAAAAGGTCGTGCGGAATTTGCGTGATCGCGGTTACTCGGTAGACTTATTAGACG
>JACDGI010000784.1 GCA_013821665.1 Anaerolineae bacterium | reverse complement strand
CAATGTCACCATCAACATCAATCTTGACCATCGCCTGCGACAGAGCAAAACCGTTTCGTTCTGAGACAAGAACCGTGAAATCGACTAGCGTAAAAATTGGCTTGTAGTTGGGTGCGGCACGATGCAAACGGATAGCAACCGAGGCTTCTGCACCTTCAAAGACAAAACCATCATTTTCGAGCCGTTTGATTTCATCAAGGACTGCGATAGCTTCAGTCTTGGTGACGTTTAAGCCATATTCTTCAGCTTTACTGAGTAGATTGCCCTGCCCCGAAAGATCAGAAACCAATATACGCATTTCATTACCGACAAGAGCGGGGTCAATATGCTGGTAGCTATCAACATTGCGTCGGATAGCAGCCACATGGATGCCGCCTTTGTGGGCGAAGGCACTCTTGCCGACGTAAGCGAGATGATTATCGGGCGACAAGTTGGCAATTTCAGCTACAGTGCGGGAAAGTGTGGTTAAGGTATGCAGGTTTTCAATATCAGGCAGACATTTATAGCCCATCTTGAGTTCAAGGTCAGGAATGATGCTGCATAGGTTGGCATTGCCGCAGCGTTCGCCGTAACCGTTGATGGTTCCCTGCACTTGTATCGCACCAGCTTGTACGGCAGCTAAGGAATTCGCTACCGCGAGTTCGCCGTCATTATGCGTATGAATGCCGAGTTTGACATCAGGGAACGCCTGTTGAACGGTGTTCACATAACGAGCGATTTCCCACGGCAATGAACCACCGTTGGTATCGCACAACACGACGACATCGGCACCGCCTTCAATGGCCGCACCAATTGTTTCTAAAGCGTACTCAAGGTCAAGTTTGATGCCATCAAAAAAATGCTCGGCATCATAAATCACTTCTTTGCCGAGACTTTTGAGGTAGCGCAAACTCTCACGAATCATACGTACATTTTCTTCACCCGTAGTTTGCAGCACATCCGTGACATGGAGCATGGACGTTTTGCCAACCACAGTAACAACGGGCGTATGTGCGTCAACCAGCGCAATGATATTCGGATCGGTTGAAGGATCACTGCCTTTGCGACAGGTCGAGCCAAAGGCGGCAATCCGCGCATGCTTCAATTCAACAGATTGTACCGCCTCGAAGTAACCCACATCCTTGGGGTTTGAACCGGGCCAACCACCTTCAATATAAGTTACCCCAAGGTTATCCAGAAGACGGGTAACCTTGAGCTTATCAGCCAGCGAGAGGGAAATGCCTTCTCGCTGGGTTCCATCACGAAGCGTGGTGTCGTAGATCGCGACATTCATACCAGCATATTCCTCATTCATTAGGCGGTCGTTTTGATATGCCCGACATTTGCGCCTTCAAAATTCTGAATATCACTATCCAGATTGAGCAAGAAACCCAACTGATCGACACCATTTAAGAGGCAATAGCGCGAGAAGGAGTCGATGGGGAATTTGACCGCACGGCCATCGGGTAAGATGACTTGCTGCGATTCCAAATCAACCGAAATTTGGGCAGTCGGATCTTCTTGCGCGATACTAATCAACTGCTGATGCGTTTGTTCGTCTACTTTAATAGGTAGCAGACCATTTTTGAGGGAATTACCTGTGAAGATGTCAGCGAAATAGGTGCTGATAACCGCTTTGAAGCCAGCACCCATCAACGCCCAAGGGGCATGTTCGCGCGAACTACCGCAACCGAAGTTGTGACCGCCAATGAGTACTTGAGCATTTTTGTACTCCGGCTGATTCA
The DNA here is from genome assembly GCA_013821665.1 of Anaerolineae bacterium. GTDB lineage: Bacteria > Chloroflexota > Anaerolineae > Aggregatilineales > Phototrophicaceae > CFX2. The sequence goes on along the minus strand of JACDGI010000784.1, from coordinate 1,940 downwards.
GCGGGAAATCCGGCTTAGGTGAGCCATCCGCGTTATAGCGCCAATCGGCAAAACATGCTTGTCCCATACCATTTTTATCTGTCGCTTTTAGGTAACGCGCAGGAATGATCTGGTCGGTATCAATGTCATTATTGGGGAGTGCAACCATGCTCCCTGTGAATTTCTTGATCGGTTCCATTAGTTCACCATCTCTCTGGGGTCGGTGATGACACCATTCACAGCGGTTGCAACGGCAGTCAGTGGGCTGGCGAGGAAGGTGCGTCCACCCTTACCCTGACGACCTTCAAAATTACGATTGCTGGTGCTAACGGCATACTGTCCCGGCTGAAGTTGGTCACCGTTCATAGCGATGCACATGGAGCAGCCAGCCTCGCGCCATTCTGCGCCTGCGGCTTTGAAGATTTCGTGCAAGCCTTCAGCCTCAGCTTGTGCTTTGACTTGCTGCGAGCCGGGGACAACCATCATACGAACGCTCGACGCGACTTTACGTCCGTTGATGAGTTTGGCGGCTTCACGGAGATCCGAAATACGGCTGTTGGTGCAGCTCCCGACAAACACGACATCAACGGCTTTACCGAGCAGCTTTTGTCCCGGTTGCAAGGCCATGTACTTGAGCGCCTTGTCCATCGCCATCTTTTCGCTCAAATCACCCATTTTGTCGGGGTCAGGCACATTACCTCCGATTGGCATTCCCATACCGGGGTTTGTACCATAAGTAATCATGGGGGTGAGTTCGTGCGAGTCGAGAATCACTTCGTTGTCGAAGGTCGCGCCATCATCCGTTGGCAACTGTCGCCATGCAGCTACAGCAGCATCCCAATCTGCGCCTTTAGGGGCATAAGGACGACCCGCGACGTACTCAAATGTCGTGTCATCAGGGGCGACCATACCCGCCCGTGCGCCACCTTCAATCGACATATTGCAGATAGTCATGCGGCCTTCCATACTCAGGTTACGAAGAGCATCTCCCATATACTCAAAGACATAGCCGGTTCCGCCACCTACACCAATTTTAGCGATGACTGCCAAGATAATATCTTTAGCTGTTACGCCGGGATGCAGTGCGCCATTAACCTTAACGGCCATTGTCTTCGGTCTGTTCTGGAGTAAGCACTGGCTGGCAAGCACATGAGCGACTTCGCTCGTGCCGATACCGAAGGCCAGTGCGCCAAATGCGCCGTGTGTGCTGGTGTGGCTGTCACCGCAGACGATGGTCATACCGGGTTGCGTTAGACCTTGTTCCGGCCCAATGACGTGAACAATACCCTGCTTGGACGTGCCGAGGTCATAAAGCGGGATACCGAAGTCGCTACAATTTTTACGCATGACATCCAGTTGGGCAGCCGCCATCGGATCGGTGACGGGAATAATGCCAAAGGCATTACGCGGCGTGGTCGGCGTACTGTGATCCATCGTCGCCATCGTGCGATCAGGGCGGCGTACTTTTAGACCGCGCTCACGCAGTTGGGTAAAAGCCTGAGGCGATGTCACTTCATGTACGAGATGTAAATCAATATACAAAACTGCCGGAGTATCCGGCGTTTGCGGGCGGACAATGTGGTTTTCCCACACTTTTTCAAATAGGGTTCGTGGGTTATTCATACTCAATTAGTTACTCACTCAACTCGTTATCGTTATACAAAACAGGGGCGAATGTCCGCCCCATGATCATTACTACGCTTCGGTTTGGATACCGACCTCGGAAACTTCACCTTCGGGTTTTTGACCAGCCATACCCAGTACCGCCACCATACGGTTGAGTGCTGCCAGATAGGCTTTTACGCTGGCTACAATGATATCTTCATCCGCGCCGTAACCACCGAAAGAGCGTTTGTCTTCTCCAGCAGGTGCGATGCGAACGGTGACTTCGCCCAACGCGTCAATACCTTCAGTTACGCTGTGAACACTGTACTCAATCAAGCGCGTGGGTGCTTTAACGA
>JACDGI010000783.1 GCA_013821665.1 Anaerolineae bacterium | reverse complement strand
CTCCAGCGCCCGTGGTCACGAAGTCACCGCCGAAGAAGTCAAAGCCGCCTCGCAATCTACCGCCCAACCGCTGCCATAAAACAATGACTTATTCCTCTCCCTCGCTTGCGGGGGAGAGGTTAGGTGAGGGGGTTCACTTCTTTTTGCTCACCGCTCCACTTTGCGCCCTATAATCAGTTCATGACAGACAATTTTCTCATCCTCATCCCAACTGATCCGCAGTACATACCATCGCCGGATCGCGCCCAAGCAGCCAACGATTATTTGCTGTCGGTACTGACCGCCGACGATATTGTTTGGATGTCCTCGGATACGGTGACGTTTGTCGATCAAGGTATGAATTTCGAGCGTGTGATTTGTCCGATTTGTGGCACGGAACTCGCTATTCCCGATTGGCAGCAGATGATGGATGCCGCTTACGCCGCTCACTTTTCTGACCTCGCGATCACCATGCCCTGCTGTGGCGCAAATAGCTCGCTTAATGATCTGCACTATGAATGGCCTGCCGGATTCGCCAGCTTTTCATTGGAAGCCTTCAACCCCGTCGCTGATCTCAACGACCAACAATTGCAAACCGTCGCGGAAATCCTCGGCTGTCCTGTCCGCAAAATCTGGCGTACGCTCTGATCTTCTCTGCATTCTCAGCGTCTCTGCGGTTAAATCGTATTTCCCACCATTCCAATAACCTTTTCCGCAGCCTCACGCACCAATTGTCGTAGTTCGACGGGCTGCACGATCACGAACGGGCAGGGGATACGCAGTACCCACAACGCCATCCAATCCAGTTGGTTGGTGTAGCAGCGCATCACCACCTCCTCGCCATCAACTTCTAGCAGTGCCATATACGATGGAAACACACGCCGTGCCTCTTCAAAGCTGGTTCTCATGCGGATTTCAATCGTCCAACTCCCCGGCTGTTGGGCAATCGAATCCAGCACATGCCCCAGCACATCGAAATCTTTAGGACGCTCAAAAGTTTCGTTGATTAAACGTGCGCTCTGCATCCGGTCGAGCCGGAACGTCCGCAGATCATGACGCAGGTGGCAGTAACCCGCCGCGTACCAGATGCCCGTGTGGATAGCGATGCCATACGGATCAATCACACGCTCGGTGATTTCGTTGGTATAGCTCTGATATTCAATAGCCAACGATTTGCGTTCATGTGCCGCCATCGTCACCGCTGTGACAATTGCCGTCGAGGGTGCCGACTCGCGCACATCCAGATTAAACACCAGTGTCTCTTGTAACGCCCACACTTGCTGCCGCAGTTCGATAGGTAGCACCCGTTCGATTTTAGCCGACGCGCTTTCCACACCGATACTCTGTGTCGCGGCGACTTTCCCCGCCAGCATGAGTCCCAAACTCACCGCCATAATCTCATCGTTACTGAACATCAACGGCGGCAGCCGAAACCCCGGCCTCAGATAATAATTGCCGTAGCGCCCCGGCTCGCTCTCCACCGGAATGCCCATATCCCGCAGCATGGTGATGTAACGCCGCACGCTCCGCACCCGCACTTCAAGCTTTTTCGCCAGTTCCGGCCCACTCACTGCTGGCTTGGACTGCAAGACTTCTAAAACCGTTAATAAACGTGTCGTTGGACTATACATTTAAAACGCAATCATCCTCGCAAATATAAGACTTGTTTATAGTCCCTCTCTGCGAAGCGGGGAGGGATTTAGGGAGGGGATACAGATGAGTCTAATTTTTAGATGAGTTCATATCAAACCAAATCGACTTTCATGACTTTCCATAAACGTCATTTCAATGAGGACTGATTATAACCGCATTCGATGTGACACTGGAAATTGTAAGCAATAACCACATTCAAAAGGACAACATCTGATGACTGAAACGACACTTCGTGATGGATCGCATGACTTTGATTTTTTTGTGGGCAATTGGAACGTGCATCATCGCGTCCTGCGCTCACGCCTGACGAACTGCACCGAATGGGACGAATATGTAGGCACCTGTTTCAATGACAATATCATGGGTGGTCAAGCCAACTTTGACGAAAGTGCCATTGATCGCCCCGCCGGACGCGTCAATGGCATGACCCTCCGCCTTTACAATCAAGAGTCCCGCGAATGGAGCTTGTATTGGGCGGCCACCGGCAGCGCTATTTTCGATGTGCCCATGATCGGCTCCTTCAAGGATAAAAACGACCTCGGTGAGTTTTACGCCCAAGAAACCCACAAAGGTCAGCACGTTTACAGCCGCTTCATCTGGTCGCGCATCACTGATAACTTTTGCCAGTGGGAACAAGCGCTGTCGACTGACGGCGGCAAAACGTGGGAAACCAACTGGATTATGGAACACACCCGCATGTCATCGTGAATGAACTGCTTGATACCGAACTATTTAACAAAATCACAAGGACAACATCTCATGACTGAAACAACTCTCCGCAATGCCTCACACGACTTCGATTTTTTCATCGGCAAATGGACGAGTGTGAATCGTCGTTTAAAGGAACGGCTGGTTGGCTGCACCGAATGGATTGAATTTGAAGGCACGAGCGAAGTGCGTACCCTGCTCGGCGGTGAAGTCAATTTTGATGAAGTGATTTGGCATCGCGAAAACGGCCTTATTCACGGTATCACTTTTCGCCTTTATGATCAAAAGACCGGTCAATGGCGGCTCTACTGGGCAGCCACTGGCAGCGGTTACCTTGACATTCCCATGATCGGCTCGTTTGACGAGAAAAATGGCACCGGTCATTTTTACGCCCACGAACCGCATAAAGGACATTACATCTACAGCCGCTATGTCTGGTCAAATATCACACCGAACTCCGTCCGCTGGGAACAAGCCTTTTCAACGGATGGCGGTGCGACATGGGAAACCAACTTGACAACCGACTTCACGCGTATTCCGTAATTGATTCGTGTTTGTTCCCTCCCTCGTTTACGGGCGACCTGCGACTGAGCGCAGCGCAAGGTAGCAGGGAGGGCTAGGGTGGGGGTTAAACTTCCCCACAAAATATTTTCTCCCAATAGGGGTGAGGTACAACCATGACTCTCAACGTCTTCGAAATCCGCAACTATCTTTTGCAACCGCACATGCGCGAGCATTTTATCGACTATTTTGAAGCCAACTTCATTACCACGCAAACCGCTGTCAATATGCATGTCCTCGGACAATTTCGCTTACTCGGCGAACCGGATCATTACGTCTGGATACGCGGCTTCACCGATATGCAGTCCCGTTCGGATGGTCTGCAAGGTTTCTACGAGGGGCCAGTTTGGAAGAAGCACCGCACCACCACTAACAGCATGATCATCGACTCGGATAACGTCCATTTGCTGCGCCCCTTGGATGCCAATCTCGATCTCACCTGTGGGCAATCCGCCAAAACAGTTGCCACTGCCTTAGCTGATTCCTCTATCTCGCCGCACACCGGCCTAATCGCGATTGATATTTATCAAGCGACATCCGGCAAACGAGATGCCCTAATCGACGCTTTCCAAACGCAAATCACGCCCATTTATCAGAGTGAAGGTGTCCAACTGCGCGGCCTATTCGTCGCCGAGATGAGCGAGAATACCTATCCACGTTTACCCGCTTTCCAGAATGCCGATGAATTTGTGGTCATCACTGCCTATCCCGATGTGGAGCAGGGACAATCGACCCACGCCCGACTTGCGCCCACTATCACCCAATCGC
>JACDGI010000782.1 GCA_013821665.1 Anaerolineae bacterium | reverse complement strand
GATCACCAGCGCGATCACCAGCGTAATAATTTCAGAGGACACCATCAATAAAAGGGTATTCGGCAATCGATCCATAATAATCTGGATAGCGGGCTGCTTGGTGACAATGGATGTTCCAAAGTCGCCCCGTAAAACACCGTAACGTGTCCCCGGTGACTCGGCAATGCCATCGCCATCACGGTCAAACTTTGTCCAGTCGTTACCGATGAGCCAATAAAGATATTGTTCGAGAATGGGTTTATCCAACCCCAACTGCCGCCGCAAACGCGCCTTATCCTCGGCTTTGGTGGGCGAACGTCCGCCCATCGTTGCCAGTGGATCGCCGGTGGCTTGCAGCAGTACAAAAATCGTCAGGCTCACCAGAATGATAAGTGGGATGCCCTGAAGCAAACGCCTGATCACATAGCGACCCATAGGGGTGCCTCCATAAAATGGATTTTTGGTATAACAAAGTGGGGGAGATATGCCTCGCCCCACTCAATAAACTGTTAGCCGCTTATTTGGTTACGTCCCAATTGATGGCATTCCAGAACGGATCAGCACCGCTGTACTTGGTGTTTTCGACGCGCTTAGTGGTTGCCCACAAATCAGCGTCGTACCATACACCCGTCCAAATGACCGCATCGTTCAACTTTTGGTCAATCTGTTGGAAAAGTTTCACGCGGGCATCATGGTCGGTGGTCTTGAGTTCTTCTTGGAACAAGGCATCCAAGTCTTTGTCGCAATAGCCAGTCCAGTTGCTGCCTTCGGGCTTCTCATCTGATGGGATTTCCGAGCAGAGGAAGTCTAATGTATGTGGATCAGGGAATAGGGGAGCGCTCGAATATTCGCCGATTTCATAGGCACCGGTTGCCATCGGGCCACCTGCGCCGTAGCTATCGAAGAAGTTGTCGTAATTGGAGGTTACAACCTTAACGCCGATCTTGGCGAAGGCTTGTTGGACAACCGCTTGCACATCCTTACGAATTTGGCGCTGGCTGGCGACGAAACGCAGAACCAGTTCGGTACCATCTTTGTCGCGGGTGCCATCGCCGTTGGTATCTTTCCAACCGGCATCATCCAACATCTTAGCTGCTGCTTCGGGATCATACGGGTAAGCTTTCGGGTCAGGGCGTGTATAAATCGAACCGTCCCAATAGCTGGTGGCGACGCGTGTTTTGTCGAACAGCAAATCGGTGACAATCTTCTGGCGGTCAAAGGCCATCACCAGCGCTTTGCGGACGTTGACATCCAGCATAGCGGGGTTCGTGGTCTTGGGGTTGACGTTGAAGTACCAGCCTTCATTATAGCCAGAGGAAACTTGGGAGATCACCAAGCCCTTCTTTTCCAGTTCGACTGCATCAGCCGCACTGAGGAAGGGGCCAATATCGGCATCACCGGCTTCAAGGGCAGCGTTTTGTGATGTGCCATCGTCCGCTACGATGCGGAAGAAGACTTGATCGACCTTGGGCTTGCCGCCCCAGAAATTATCGCTGGGAACCAACGAGAGGAAACTGCCTGACTCCCATTGTTCAACCTTGAAGGCGCCGCTGCCCGGATTGATAGTGCGGTTCCAATCCGCATTATCGAGCGTGCCGTCTTTATCGAAAACAGGACGTAAGGTATGTTCCGGCATGGCTGGTGCTGAGGTGAAGAGTGAAGTCAACCACGGCGCAAATGGCTCGTTGAAGGTGACGACGACGGTTTTATCGTCGGGGGCAGTCACGGTCTTCACCTTGGTGTCCCACGGCGAGCGTGAGGCCACGGTGTTCTTATCACTCATCAGCATTTCATAAGTAAACAAATAATCTTTGGAGGTAATCGGCTCGCCATCGCTCCACTTGAGGTCGTCACGCAGTTTCATGGTCATGACGGTGCCGTCGGCGCTGATGCCACCATTTTCAGTGCTGGGAATTTCGGTCACCTGCACGGGCACAGCTACCTGCTGATCGTCAATAAACCACGGCGGTGTAAGCACCATATCATCAACGTTGGAGGCAAACCATTGGGTTATATAAAGGGGGTTTAGGGTCGAAGGTTCTTGCGTATAACTGATGGTAACAACTTTTTTGTCTTGCGCGAATGTCGGTGCAACCACTAGCGCCAGCATCAGCACCAGTGTTAAGACGAGAAACAAACGATGTTTCATTATCCGCTCCTTAATCAGCTTAAACTTATCTTTATCTGCGTTACTGCGGGTATCATACCCCTATCACTGAACAGGGGCAACCAACCGACAACCTAATGTTTTTGGTTGGCAATTTGGTGTAATTACCCAAATCAACGCCTTAATGTTCAATCGAATATTTGTATTGGGATAGGTGTTATGAGAGCGGAGGGACGCAAGGCCTTGCGTCCCTACAATAAGCCATTTTGAAAATGATCATCGTATTGTTGTAACGACTATTGAAAAGCGGTGTCTCTTCAAGGGGTGCGGTTGCTATATTCTGCCGGGGCAAAGAACACGATGATGTGAAGCGCTTCGGTGATACTGTGGAAGCGATGCTCCACATTGGCTGCTACATATAAGATCGATCCGGCTTGAACCTGCTGTTCTTCATCGGCGTGGGTGAACATGGCGCGTCCGCTGACGACATAATAAACCTCGTCTTCGGTATGCGGTTCCTGTCCATCTATGCCACCCGCTGACAGGACGTATAAGCCAACACTGAGAGAAGGGTGTTTCAAGAATTCTAAATATGATTTACTGGTATTTGCCTGCTGGGCAATAAGATCAGCAATTTCAAAATTTTGCATAATGATAACTCCGTTAAAGATCGTTATTTTCTACAAACTTTAACATAGCCTACCTTTACAGCCAATGATCGTAATTCAATGATCAATTTATACCAATTTAATCCAAATTGGACTTTATTGACCCTTTAAAATCCCAAATATTGTTTTTATAATGAATTTAGTTTGGGTTATCCGAACCTCAGTTATGATGCAAAATATATATTGTCGAATTGTCACGTGTCTTCGTTGCGTGCTACAATATACGCAATGTACATTTCCACGATTTGCCCTGCACAATCATCTCCCAAAACCTACACATGGTCGTTAGAGGGAAATGTAAGGTGTAAGGTGTTACCTTTGGGGCAGAGGTTGTCCGGGTCATACCAAACGAGGTTTTATGCCCATACGTGACACGGCGGAAACGCGCGCCGTGACTCTGGTGGATATTCCATTGGTCAGACGGCTCAGTGAAACAGGCGGAATGGTGCTGGATAGCGAGCTGTTTTATACAGACGCGACCGGCGCTCAAAGCTCCGGCCTGATCACACTGCTGCTGCCGTATCGGGGTGTCTATACAATGGTGACACGAACCGAAAACCAACAAGTCGCAGGGCAGTTCCGCTTGCGCCAGAATGACGCCTATGCACAGATTACCTATGTCGCACCTGCCCCTCAGGAGGGTGAGGATGACTCGGCGTGGCTGCATGTGCTGGACGCGATGGCAGCCGAAGCGGGTAAACGGGGCGCACATTTGCTGACGGCTGAAGTTGAGGAAAGCGCACCGCTTTTCAAGACTATGCGTATAGCAAGTTATGCCATTTATGCCCGTCAGGAAATCTGGTGTCGTGCGCCGGAAGATGCTAGGGTATACGAGCCGAGACATGCGGTAGAATTGACCGATACAACCGAAGACGACCTCGCGGGAATTTATCTGTTGTATGGGAACATCGTACCCAAGCT
>JACDGI010000781.1:1370-3682 GCA_013821665.1 Anaerolineae bacterium | reverse complement strand
CGAAAACCCATTTCATCCTGTGAATCGGGGTCGTCACTGTTGCGGCCAAAGGTTGTCATTTGAAAAATGCTGGTTCGATAGGAACCGCCGCGTATGACACGCTGTGCATCAGACTGATGTTGAACATAGAACAGCGGTGAGGCGGCATCCGTGTATGGCTTCATGCGATCCTCGACCCATTCCTCAGAATTGCCCGCTAAATCGTAGGCACCAACCCAACTGATGTTATTGGGGCGAGTGCCGACGTTGTAGCTGGTTTTATCCATCGCCAGATTTTCTAAAACCAGTGTGTTACCCCACGGGAATAGCAAATTTTGTGGCCCGCTGGCGGCATATTCCCATTCGGATTCGGTTGGGAGGCGTGCGCTGCGTGTCATACAGTAGCGGATGGCATCAAACCAATCGACATTGACCTGCGGTTGCTTCTTATCGACTTGTAGGTAAGGGGCATAACTCAGATCAATTTTCGAACAACGTCCACTGGACAAACAGTCTTGTGCCCGCGCTTGATACTGTTCAATGGTCACTTCATAGCGATCAATCCAATAGGCGGGAAGGGTTACGTTGACCGTATCGAGGACAGCTTCTTCTTGAGCCGTGTTCAGGTAGCTGTCGATCTGCGACTTGGCATCATCACCGAGTGCGCCTTGTTGGATGAAGTCGGTCAACTGCTGGCGGCTGATGCCCATTTCGACAGTACCGGCTGGCACATAGACCATATCGAAGCCATAGGCATCGGTCACGACAGTACCCGCTGCTAATGTGGGTGTGGCTTCAGGTGTACTGTCTTGAGCTAGAAAACGGGATAGGGGAAAGAGAGAAGCGATCAAAAGCGTTATCACCACGCCTATTTTGAACGGCCAATGCTTCAAGTTTTTCATATCTTGCTCCGGAATAAAGGCGAACGGTCTCAGTCTAAAGCACGCTCCTTATATTCTCATCGGCTTTGTGGCCCATTTTTAAGGCAAATTGTCGCTACAAAATTAGGAAGAGGCACGGTTGTAGGACTGCATTAAGTGGAGAAGGGTGGTGTTTCACAGAAACCTCACCCCTAAATCCCCTCTCCAATGCTTTGGCGAGGGGACTTCCAAGACTCTTGTAGGTCGCATTCTTCCACTTTATTCGGCAATTTGCTTCTCCACCGTTTAGTGTGGTGCTACCGGCAGGCCTCATCCCTACAAAAATTCAGATGGCGAAGAAAAATCGTCTCTTACGAGGCGGCTACCAACTTCAAGATGCTGCCACCTTGATTGACCACATACAGTTCGCCAGCTTCATCTTGTCCGAATGAGCTGATGGAAAAATTGGTGTCCATAAACAGGTTGGTTTGCCATGTGCCGCTGGCATCACGGAAGGTTGACCAAATCTTACCACTGCAATAATCGGCGTAGAAGTAAACGCCATCCAACGCCTTCAGTGCTGCTCCCCGGTAGGCATAACCGCCTGTGATTGAACAGCCATCATCGCCATGTGAATACTCGGCAATCGGCGCGGTTAAACCTTGTGGCTGTGGCTCACCTGAATAACGGTGGCTAGCTTCCATGATGTTCCAACCGTAATTGACACCACCGGCTTGTCCAGCAGGTTGGAAATCAACTTCTTCGTACTGGTTTTGGCCCACATCGCCGATGTACAGATCGCCGGTCAAACGGTCAAAGCTGAAACGCCACGGATTACGCAAGCCCATCGCCCACACTTCGGGCGCAAAATCGGGATTGGTGGCGAAGGGATTATCCTTGGGGGCAGCATAGGCTTGGGCATTGTCGATGTCCAAACGCAGTAATTTCGCCAGCAGCGCTTTCGGATTTTGACCGTTGCCGTTGGGGTCGCCTTGAGAGCCACCGTCACCCATGCCGATGTATAAGTAGCCATCGGGGCCAAAGGCCAGATTACCACCATTGTGGTTGGGGAATGGCTGCTTAATTTGGATGACGAACGAGGCGCTATTGGGATCACCAACCGTCGGATCGCTGGCAAGCACCGAATAACGGGCGACGACTGTGTTGCCGTTCACATTGGTGTAATCAATGAAGAACTGTCCGTTGGTCTTAAACTGTGGATGGAAGGCCAATCCCAGCAACCCGCGCTCGTTGCCATCGGTGCTGACCAGTCCTGATACATCTAAGAAGGGTTTCTTCTGAACGGTTCCATCAAGGATGGTTGCAGACCAAATTTGCCCGTCTTGTTCAACGATAAACATGCGGTTGGTACCGTCATTGGCATTCGTGAGCAACAGCGGTCGTTGCAGCCCGTTGGTGATTTCCAGTAGTTGGTATTGCTTCGCGTCGGGCACTTGGGGGATGGTCGTATCC
>JACDGI010000781.1:0-1360 GCA_013821665.1 Anaerolineae bacterium | reverse complement strand
TGGTAAAGGTCAATAAAATGAGTTTTCGCATGGCTCACTCCTCGGCAATGTGCTTATATCGTCCTGACTCTATCACAATTCAGGCGGCCTTGACCTAAGCGATTGAGGAGTATTTTGGGGATTAGCTGCCGGGTGGGGAAGTACTGGTGGCGCTCGGCGGGCCAGCAGTTTGCGTGAGGTAGACCGATAGCTCGGTGGCACGGATACGTGTGGCTTCCACCCCCGGCACATTATCGGGAATATCAGTTGCCACAGGTGCGGATGGTTGGGTTGCGCTGGGCAAAACCGGAATAACGTGTCCGGGCAAGGGCAGGGCTGTCCATGTTGATGTCGGGGTTATGGTGGCTGTCAGTGTAAAGGTCATCGAAGGCGTTGGGGTAATGGTCTTGGTGGCTGTCGCCGGAATACGCGGTGTGCGGCTGGGTGTGACCGTCGATGTTGGAAGCGGTGTCGCGCTGGGTGAGGCCGTGAAGGTGGCTGTCTCAGTGGGTACACGAGTCATGGTCGGTGTATTGGTGAGGGTGGGTGTCGAGGTGACGGTTGCCGATGGAATCATGGTGGGTAACGCCGTCAATTGAATGATGCTGGCGGGTAGTTCGGCAGGTGGCTTTTGCACGAGACCTGTTCGCACATTTTCCTGTGCTAAGCGCAGCACATCCTGATAGACCACACGGGCATCGGCTGGCGGTGTGATATTGACCAATGTGCTGGCAGCGTCCTGCATCAGCGCCATAATTTTGGGATCGTTTTGGGCGTTCGAAAAACCACTGAAGTGATATAAAGCGCCGTAAAAATCCACGAGTGCGGTTTCATCCAGCTTACCTTCAGCATTCAGGCGCTCAATCTCATCCAAGCGTGATTCGGCAATATGCTGCCACAGGAGATCCTGCGGGCCAGTGAATGGTGAAAGGGCTAAGATGATGGCTTCCCACAGGCGTTTGATGCCGTAAAGCGGATCACCGGGAATACTATTGGAGGAAGCCGCGACCAAGCCCGCACCGCTGCCGAAGGCGATTAACAGGGCAACCACCAGTACGGCTGCGAGGCGGCTCAGACCATAGGCTAAGCCAGTGCGTCGCTGCTGCGGCATTCGCTGGCGTTTCATTTGTGCGCGCAGACGCATTTCGAGCGCGTCGACAGACGGTGTGGAAAGTTGTGGACCTTTAAGGCGGGTGGTCATCAATCCAGCCAGCAACAGCGGCTTCAACTGTGCGGCATAATGCGGATAGGTTTGTAGGCACTCATCCAGCGTGCGATGTTTGCGCTGAACATCCTCCAAGCACTGGGCGAGGATCGAGTCGAATTCGGGGTCGTTAAAATACTCGCTCATGCCATCCCCGAAAGTACCGTCTCAATATCG
>JACDGI010000780.1 GCA_013821665.1 Anaerolineae bacterium | reverse complement strand
CAGGTATTGAAGGCCTTTACACCAGAACAGCGTGAACGGCTGATTTTCTTAGATGGTATCACCAAGAGTCTCGGTGGCAGCAACATTCGTAGTGCCCATTTGGTGGCTGGTAAGAAAGTCATTGATTACATTACCAGTCAATCATCACATGGTGTTGTGCCGTCATTTTATGGTCAGGCAGTAGCCATTGCAGCCTATGAAATGGGCTTTGGCACAGCAGCAGCCAATATCATCGAGCCATGCCGTGAAAGTCGGAAGATTCTGCGGCGTGAATTGGCAGCAACGGGTGTGAATGCCATCATGGGCGACGGTTATTATGCCTTCATTGACTGTGAGCCATTCATCAAAGCCGGTGGTTTAGCCGACAGTGAAGCCTTGATGACCTATCTATCCGAACAATATGGTGTGGCAGTTGTGGCTGGCGTTTACTTCTCAGATGCGGGCAAGAATTGGGTGCGTTTTTCATACGCATTGCCACCAGAGAAGACCGAAAAAGCCTACAAGCGGATGTACGAAGGCATGAGCAAACTGGGCAAATAGCCTAATAGTGGTCGTAAATTGAATGAGGCACATTCTTCGGATGTGCCTTTTTTCTTGTCTAGGCGTGATAAACAGGGGATAACAGGTAACAATAAAGATTAATATTAATTAACCTGTGTTAAAATTTATTTACTGTTTGATTATTGCATGGCGAGGCTCAGCCGAGGTCGCTAAACTCATTCATCATTCGAATAGATACATGCTGACTGGATTAACTCATGCCTACTGATTCCTTCTTCGAACAGTTGCAACCCGTTAGGCCATGTTGGAGCGGCAGGGAATGACGGACAAATTGAGCCCGACCGAGTACAATTTTATCGATCCAGAACAAGCGCAACTGCCGCTCGAACTGAAAAAAATAGAAACCACACACGAGCGCCGCCGCGACATCGGTGACGGACTAGGCATAATTGGAGATACGCGCCCCGGCGTGGGTCCAAAAGATGGTCTGCCGGATATACGCTGGCTGCCTATCGAAGTAGCGCCCCATCCGGTGACGATCAAAACTAAAGATAACGAAATCGGGCCGATAACCATCCTCCCATTTTTCATGGCGCAGTATCAGATCACCTATGCACAGTTTGACACTTTCTTACGAGCTGAAGATGGTTTCAAGGAAGACCGGTGGTGGTTCGGGGTGCCGGAACAATATCAGAAGCAGGCAATGAGATCCCCGCGTACTAAAATTGCCAACGCGCCGCGTGATAGCATTTCATGGTATCAGTGTGTGGCCTTTGCCCGCTGGCTGAGCCATCGCCTGAATGGTTGGGAACAGCCCCATTTCAATGGTCAACTATTGCGTGTGGGAGACAATGCCGAAGTTCGCCTGCCAACCGAATGGGAATGGCAGTGGGCGGCACAAGGTGGAATGGAAGCACGGCAGTATCCATGGGGAAAATGGCAGGATGGCTCTGCTAACACCAGCGAGGCGGGTTTGAGCCGGACAACAGCCGTAGGTATGTACCCACAAGGTTCAACGGCCATTGGTCTGATGGATATGGCGGGTAACCTGTTTGAATGGTGTCAAAATGATTACAAGGATTTTCTGATTGTTGATGGTTATGATAATAAGCAACATAAGGTGCTGCGAGGCGGCTCGTTCGATGCCAATAGGCATCGCGCTACCTGTGCAGCTCGCTACGATCATCCTGTAAACAATAGACACTTCAGGCACGGTTTGCGGGTTGTGGTTGGGCCGCCATTGCGCCCTTGATTTCTGGGTGAACGGACGGCGCTCTACGCGGATGCCATCTCTACAATTTTCTAACTGTTCTAGTTATTGCCGATAATGGAATGGATTTATATTCAGTTTACAAAACCCACGTATGCTGTTGATAGTGAAGTCAGCCAAGGGATGAAATGTAGGTATGAGTAAGATTTTAATTGTGGATGATGATCCCAATATCCGGCAGTTGGCGGCGGTGTTCCTCAAAGACGAAGGCTACGACATTGTTCAAGCCTCAGATGGTATGGAGGCGTTGGCAAAACTGGAAATGACCAAAGTGGATCTGGTTGTACTAGACATTATGATGCCGAATATGGATGGATGGGAATTGTGTCGTCAACTGCGTGAAGCGTATGATATGCCGCTGTTGATGCTCACAGCCAAAGCAGAAACCAATGATAAAGTACACGGTTTCCAACTCGGTACTGATGATTATCTGGTGAAGCCTTTCGAGCCAATGGAGCTAGTCGTACGGGTTAAAGCTTTACTCAAACGCTATAAAATTGCGGCATCACAAACCATTCAAATTGGCGAGTTGGTGATGGATCGTAAGACGTTTGAGGTGAAAGCCAAGGGCGAAAACTTCACCCTGCCGCTCAAAGAGTTTGAACTGCTGTTTAAACTGGCGAGTTATCCGGGGAAAACGCTCTCACGTGATCAACTCATTGAAGACATTTGGGGATATGGTTTCGAGGGTAACGAACGCACGCTGGATGTGCATATCAACCGTCTGCGGGAGCGCTTCCTGGAGAATAACTATTCGTTTCGCATTAGGACGATTCGCGGACTGGGATACCGGATGGAGGTGGATGGATGAACGGAACTAAACGGGCAAAAAAGAATGTTACTAAGGAACGTTTAGGAATTTTCGCGGTGATCCTGGGCGTAATGGCAGTTTCGACGATGATTTTTATGCTTGTTTACTTCATAACAGGCATAATTTTTGGCGCTATGCAGTTTCCACCGTCAGCGTTTGGCATACAGCTTATCAATACGGTACTGGGTTTTATCGCTTGTTTTATTACCGCTACCATTATTGGTCGTTTCTTTGGTGAAAAACAGCGTGCCATACGCATGGGCATCTTTAGACCGATTATAGATGCCATGAGTAAAATTGCGGAAGGCGATTTTAGTGTGCAACTTGATGATGATTTGGATGGGGACGAGGGAATTGTTAATGAGTTAGCGAAAAGTGTGAATACAATGGCGCTGGAACTGAACCAAATGGAACAAATGCGACAGGAATTTATTTCCAATGTATCGCACGAAATCCAATCGCCGATTACCTCAATTCGTGGGTTTGCTCAGGCGCTGCAAAATAGTCACATGAGCGCCGATGATCGCAATCACTACTTGAGTATTATCGAGACCGAAAGCACGCGGATTTCCAGAATTACCGAAAATCTGCTGAAGTTGGCAACGTTGGAAGCTGAAAGTGTGAAGTTTGAGCCGAAGCCCTATTGTTTGGATCGTCAAATTCGCACCTTGATTTTGGCTTGTGAACCGCAGTGGACGGGGAAACACATTGATGTGGGTGTGTCGTTGGAAGATGTAAGCATCATGGCTGACGAAGACTTGATGAGCCAAGTATGGATGAATTTGATTTCTAATAGCATAAAATTCACGCCAGAAGGTGGCAAAATTAGCGTCGATTTGCAGCAGCAGGATAATAATGTGACGTTCAAAATTGCTGACACAGGTATTGGCATTTCGGCAGAAGATCAATCGCATGTGTTTGAGCGCTTCTTTAAGGCTGATAAATCGCGTACCCGTGCCAACAACAGTGGCAGCGGTTTGGGGCTTTCCATCGTCCAAAAAATCATTGAGATGCATCACGGTACGATTGCGGTTGAAAGCAATGTGGGTGTTGGGACGACTTTCGTGGTGTCACTGCCACTCGCGGAAACGCCTCAAGCC
>JACDGI010000779.1:3315-3686 GCA_013821665.1 Anaerolineae bacterium | reverse complement strand
CATTTACGGTGGTCGTCACGGCATTGACCACACCGGTAATGGTTCCTATCACAATGGTTATTACAGTATCGAGAACGTTTGCCACGATGCCTCCCGCAGCTTTCATAATTACATTATGTTTATTAATACGCAGAATAGCGCAGGTTGTTGCTGTGCTACAAGTCACTATACATTCAATGGACTTCAAGTATAAATGGTGAAAGTGCGCTATGGTTGCATGAATGTTTAAAGTATTGTAGTATTCAATTGTTCCTTGCATGTTTTGAATGTAAGCAGTATAGAGGCAAAAGTATGAATCAGATTCCTATTCCTACTCATCCTCCGGTTTCGCGCCTGACCGAGCAAGCACACAAGCTGCTTGAGATCTTACG
>JACDGI010000779.1:0-3305 GCA_013821665.1 Anaerolineae bacterium | reverse complement strand
TCTTACGCGCTACCGAAATTATGTGGATGAACCGGAAGGACATCGCGCGGGCCATTGGCAAGCGCCGTCTAACCCCTTACGACATCGCCTTACTCGAACTTCTTCAGGACAAGGGTCTGGTCGAAATCAAATCTCGCGCTAACGGTACGCCTATCGGTTATGAATGGGTCTACCACGCACCAGCCGAATCCAAAGTCGGTAAGTAAAGGTTTTTACTATGAAAATTATTACCCTGCTTAACGAAAAAGGTGGCGTAGGCAAAACTACTGTTGCCACCCATATTGCAGCGGGTTTGGCCGTACGCGGAATGCGTGTGCTGCTGGTGGATGCTGACCCACAAGGTCATGCGACTGTATCACTTGGACTACAAAAAGAACCGGGTTTATATGACCTATTGGTGCGAGATGCCACCTTCAAATCGGTGCTGCGTTTTATTCCACCGAAGGCTTATCAAATCCCCAATCAGGCGGTTAACGGACAGTTATTTGTCCTGCCGTCCAATGTCGAAACCCGGAACATCGCTAACTCGATCTCGGATTCATTCGCGGTGAGTGAGCGATTTCACGAACTCGAAAATACAATCGATCTGGTGATTTTCGATACATCACCTACCCCTTCGCTGTTACATGGTTCGATCTATATTGCGACCGATGGTGTTCTCTATCCAACCACTTGCGAGTACTTGAGCTTCGACGGTCTAGTCGAGAGCATCAAACACCGGCAAGCGGCGGAAGCCCATCGTACCCAATGGGGACTTTCTGATATTCAAGTGTTAGGTATTATCCCGACCATGTTCCGCACCAAGACACTCGAACATTCTGAAAATCTCAAACAGCTTCAACAACAGTTCGGAGCGATGGTCTGGGACCCTATTCCACAGCGCACTATCTGGGCAGAGGCTGCGGCCATTCGTCGTCCAGTCTTTAGCTTTGCACCCGATAGCCAAGCCGCGAAAGACGCGTGGGTCATGGTTAATCGCGTACAGGAGGCCATCGGCGGTGTCAAATAGGCGTAGGGATCGGCAGGAATCAAATGTATTTGATAGCAGCGGTATCGTCACATCCGAGATGACCGATTCCGCTATTTTTGGCGGTATTGCCGACGTCGATTCAGGCCGTCAGGTTGCCAAGCCTGTTAGTATATTTGACATCTTTCCCGATCCACTTCAGCCTCGCCGTGCCATACCTTCGCCTGTTCGTGCTTATTGGGATGGTCGTCCGTCGACAACCCATACCTTGTTTAACGCTTGGTTCCGCATGGCCGTTGAAGAACGGGGTGCGGATTTTAAAATTGAGCCGTTTTTGGTCGGCTTAGAAGAAGTCCCGCGACCAGAAAAAATGGGGCCGATTGATGCAGCCTTGATTGATCTGTTGGAAATGGCTGCAAACATACGTTCTAATGGATTGACCAATCCCATCACTGTAGCCAACACAGGCACCAGTTATCGTCTCGAAACCGGTGAGCGCCGTTGGTTGGCTTACCATATCCTGAACACCTACTTCGAAGATGAACAGGAAAAGTGGAGCCGTATTCCTGCTCGTGTTGTAGATGGTTTTAGTGTGTGGCGACAGGCCAGTGAAAATAACGCCCGCGCGAATCTGAATGCGATCAGCAAAGCACGCCAACTCGCGATTTTATTAATGGATATTTACCAGCGTCGCAGTGGCGAAAAATTTAAATCTTATGAAGAAATCGTAGGGCAGGGCGATTGTGATCGCGCCTTCTATGCCCAAGTGGCAGATGGGACTGTCTACCCTACCCCACAAGGTATGGGTGAAGCCGTGATGACTGCTGGTGGTTTTAAGACATCGAGCATGATGCGCGAACATCGCAGCTTGTTGGACTTGCCGGATGAGGTCTGGCGAGTGGCGGATGATTTAAACTGGACTCAGGGTCGGATTCGTCAGCTTATGCGACAATCCGAAGGCGATGATAAAAATTTAATTAGTCTGGCCTTAAAACAGGCTTCGACTGATGGATATATCGTTGGCATATCACAACCCCCTGCCCCGCCTGTCATTTCCCAAGAACCGGAAATCGTCGACGATTCGCCATTTTCACCTTACACTTTCGCTCGATTTCACAAAGTGTTCACCCGCGTTAAGGCGATAGGGCAGGGCACCCGTCGAGCCAGTGATATGGACATTTGGGAAATACAGAAAATGCGCGAGTGGTTAACAGAGGTCGAAAAGATTGCCCGCATCAATATGAAGAAGTAGTATTTTATCCCAAATTTGTTATATTTTTATACGAAATTATCTGAGGCCTAAAATACTTTAAGGTTTGTGACTGAATCAAATGCCCGAATCTTGGCAACTGCTGTTGATCTATAGACTCAATCCGGTAATTGTCGAGGTAATAGGGTAGAGACTGCGGTATAATAGGTAACTTGTTTTGATATCAATATAGATGGCTTGACCATATAAAAAAAGAAACCCGTGTCTGCTAAGACACGAGCTTCTCTTTGGGGAATTGATTTTGTAGAAATAGACTTCAGGCTGCTAACCTGATTTCGAAACTAGAGATTGATTCCGTGTCACCACTAACAAAAAGAATTGTCTGTGATGAGGAAACCAAACTCATCCAAATAAAACACAATTCCCACACCCATTTGTTAGTTTAACACGGAATCACTCGAATTTCTACAAAATCGCCCCAGAAAGGCGATTTTTGCTTTGAATCGACATGATTCAGGGCGTTTTCGCACAGAATCACTCGAATCTGTTGCAAAACGCTATAAAACACTCGGTTTTTCAATCATTCCTGTGCATGGTGCGCGAAATCCACAGCAGCCAAAGCTGCCTGCTATTAAATGGGCACGCTTCCAACATACCCATCCTTCTGATGAAGAACTTCAAACGTGGTTCCACGACCAGCCTAAGGCAGGTATCGGTATTGTCTGTGGTCGTATATCGCGCTTGATGGTGCTGGATTTTGACGATGCGTCGGTAGCGTCGGAATTCCGACACCTGCATTCCGACATCGTTCATACCTTCACCGTAAGGTCAGGAGCGCGCGGGCTGCCCCACTTTTACTACCGGCTGCCAAAAGATAAGTTAATCACCACAGCGGCATATCCCGGTGCTGATTTACGTGGTGAAGGTGCATATGTGGTTGCTCCTCCAACACGCATC
Organism: Anaerolineae bacterium; assembly: GCA_013821665.1. Taxonomy (GTDB): domain Bacteria; phylum Chloroflexota; class Anaerolineae; order Aggregatilineales; family Phototrophicaceae; genus CFX2. The sequence goes on along the minus strand of JACDGI010000779.1, from coordinate 171 downwards.
GGTCAAATTGAATGGGTGGTTGAAAATGATGCCCCGATACATGAGATTTCGGAGTTTGAGCTGCGACGTGTAATGCGCTTTTTGGCTGGATTGCAAGCCACTAATGGGCATCTATCACCAAATGTCATCGACACTCAAATTCCAAAGGTGTCGGAATTCCGACACCTGCCT
>JACDGI010000778.1 GCA_013821665.1 Anaerolineae bacterium | reverse complement strand
ACATTCGTCAGGCCCAATAGTGATGTTGGGGATCAGCGCGGTCAGCCGTCGGCGCAGATCAGCGAACATGGCATCGGTGGCTTGTATGGCGTTGAGCGCACCAACTACGCTTGCCTGACTCACAAAGCCGTCCGGCGGTTGTGGATGCCCACAGGCTTCAATCCATAGGTCAATCGCCAGCCGCAGGTTGGACATGGCGCTGTTGAAGTCCACACGAAGCGGTTCCAACGTCTGGTTGAAAGCCGCCAAAATCGGATTGGGGATGTTAATATCTGTCGGACGTGGCGGGAAGTTCTGGCAAGCCGAACGCTGTCCGAGTGCCACCGTTGTCCATGTCCCGCGTATCGAGTCCAACGCGCTTTGTGAGATATTAATACGATCCAGCATCAGTTGTAGGATGCCGATGTAATTATCTTTGGTATCATCCGATTGGGGCGGTGCTGAGGCGACAACCCCATCAATCGGTAGGGATGTGATGGCCGCACCGTTCTGAAATTCGACAAAGCTTGCCGTCAGCCAGCCCAATGTGCCTTCAAAGTTGACCTGTACCCACGCATTGTTGACCGTACGTCCGGTCAGCGGGAAAACGGTATAGCGTAAGGGATTCGCCAGAATCGGATAAGCTGTGCTTGGGCCAGCCCGCAGATGTAAGCCGCTGTTTGCCAGCCGACCACTGATGGGACTGGTTGCGGTTGTTGGGCCAGAGCGTGGGCTTTCAAAACCGCCGTAGGGGATACTACGTGGATCACCTACTGGCAGCGCAGCGATGTCACCGGACAAGACACTGATGACCGGTACGCCCACCCATGCTTCCTGCCCCTGAAAGTCGATCCGTAACCACTGGTTATCCGGGCTGCGACCATTGGCGGTGGTTGCATAACCCGCGTTGACCGTACCCGCCAGCTCGGCACCCAGAGCGGGTGACAGCCGGATGTTCACGTTGTCACGGTTAACGACAATTTGCACATTTCCTTGCGGAATCGGTTGTGCCAAAACGCTGCCAACCGACAAGCAAAGAGCTGTCGAAAAGACAATTAGCCAGAATACCACTTTACGCATAAGTCATTGCTCCTGTTACGTAGAGTAGTATAACAGCGAATGCTTTCTCGCAATAGCAATTCGGTCTTGATCTTAGGATACGTCGTCAGGCAAAGGACGGATCGGCTTGGTATCTTCTTCGCTCGGTGGAGGCTCATCCAGTATCGCCGCTGCTTTGATGCTGTCCGATACCTCAGAAGCAAGTGGACGTTGAGCCACAATTTCAGTCGGTTGCGGCTTATTTTCGGCAGGTTCGGTTACTGGCTTCTCGACAGGTTCAGGCGGTTTTGGGTCGGTCAGGACGGGGTTTGCAACGGCTGGAGTCGCTGTCTGCTCAGGTTCGGCATGGGAATGCAGCAAGATCGTCCCAACTGGCCTATCATAAATCGGAGATGTTTGCGGGTTCTCATCGGCTGGCACTTCGGGCGCATGGATCGCCGCGAGTGCTTCTGCTGTCCCAATGCGTTCCAGAGCAGCGCGTGCCACCCGCCGCACGGCTTCGATGGGGTCACGTAGACTTTGGATTAGCGGTTCGACAGCCCAATCGGCCTGTATTTGACCCAACACGGCTGCTGCGTTACGCCGGATCATCCAGCGTTCGTTGCGGAGCGCGGCCAATAAGGTAATTTCAGCCGGTGCGCTTTGTAATTTAATCAGGGCTTCTGCCACTGCCAGCCGTACCCGTGCCGCCATCTTGCGATTGTTAAAGGTCATCAGCAGGGCTTCGATGGTCAGTTTTTCGCGGCTGTCACCCAATTCTTGTGCAGCGCGGATGGCCTGTTCGGTATGTGCCCCACTCAGACGCGCAATCAAACGGACGATGTTGCGGTTATCGCCTGTGGTTGGTGTAGTACGGTTTTCATTATTCTGGACAAACAAGGACTCAAGGGTTGTGACCAATACCTCACGAAGTTCGGGGTCACTTTCTTGCAAGAGGGCATCTTGAACGCCGGGAATAGCCGTCGTCGCACTAAGCGTTCGCAGAGCGGTGGCTGCGGCGCGTCGGTTCGCGGGGTTCGTATCTTTTAGCGCGGCAACTAATCCTTTGATGTCGGATTGGGATTGCATACGCCAGATTTCAAAATTGAAATCTTTCACAGCCTCAATTATTCCCTCATTCTTTGTGAACTCATTGTAGCACGAAACCCTTGTAGTAAAATGACAATTAGGGAAAAATTCGGTTGGAAATTGGTTAGAGCCATTTGTAGCACTCTATGTGCGCTATGATATATCATAGCATCCAGTCATTTTGATTAAAATGAAGATTTCCCGTTCCTTACTTGACCGGAATTCATCAGTGCGTGATAATTAAAAATGTAAAGCTCATTATACGAGATAACAGTATGTTCAAAATTCTCTATGTAGAAGATAATCCGCAAAACATGCGTTTGGTTCGCAAAATCCTAATGGCTGCCGGTTACGAGGTCATCGAGGCGACCAATGGATTATCGGGGATTGCAACCGCCGAGCGAGAAAAACCAGATCTCATTTTGATGGATGTTAACCTGCCGGATATTAATGGCTTGGAAGCGACTACCCGTTTGAAGGCTTCAGAAGCCTCGGTTGCCGCTATTCCGGTCATTGCCCTGACCGCAAACGCCATGCACGGTGATCGCGAAAATTGTATGGCCGCTGGCTGTGATGGTTATCTCGCCAAGCCAGTGATGAAAAATGAACTGCTCAATACCGTCGCGATTTTTCTGAAGCACCCATCAGCCTCGACTCCGACAGCAAACGGTTCCAGCAGCACACCTTCTACCACGACGACTTCCTAAAACAAAAAGGGATATGACATCGCATATCCCTCTAATGTACTGACACCCAATTTTGTCTATAAGTCTTCTTCAACTTGGATAAGCTGCATTAACGGAGCCGCTTTTTCCTGTGGTGTTCCCGGATTCAGCAGCATATTACCGCGTTCGACATCATTAAAGCTGTAGAAGGTGTTGATGCCATCTTTATATTTTTTAAGGATGGTATCGCGAAGCGCATCCGCCGATGTCGCTGCCGTCAAAATGACAAACTCGTCGCCTAATAAACCGATGAAGTCATCCGCCGTGCCAAGTGTACTGACGGCTTCCCGGATAACACGCGCGGTAAAAGCGAAGACCTCGTTACCCGCCAAAAACCCGTATAGGTCACAGTATGATTTGAAGCCTTTGATGACAAAGCGCAGATCCGTATATTTGATCTCAGCCTTTGTACGTCGTTCCAATTCTTCTTCGACCAACGCGGCTGTCGGTAGACCCGTGCGGTGTTCATGTAAACTTTCTTGCGTCGCCCGCCGGATGGCGCTCAGTATCCGCAAGCGCAGTTCATCCACATCAAAGGGCTTGGTCACATAATCATCAGCGCCCAGTTCTAAACCTTTGACCTTGTTGGCACGCTCATCACGCTGCGTCAGGAAAATGATCGGGATATAACGGGTGAGCGATGTTTGGCGCAGGCGGCGGCAGGCTTCATAACCGTCAATATCCGGCATCATGACATCCAGCAAAATCACCTGTGGATATTTGCTGCGAGCCATCTCGATGCCACTCTCGCCGGTCTCGGCATGGAAGACTTCAAAGTTCTTGCTGACGAAATAAGTCTCCAGCATTTCAGCCAGATCGAAATCATCTTCAATGATGAGCAGACGCGTCTCTGGC
>JACDGI010000777.1 GCA_013821665.1 Anaerolineae bacterium | reverse complement strand
ACAGGTGTAGGCTTTCTCCCACTCGCTGCCGTGGCTGGCTGACAATGTAAATTCGGGAATGATACGGAAGTCATCGCCCAGCAGCGCTTTAGCGACAGCTAGAAGGGCATCAACCTGCGCTTTACTGGTTGAGGCGGCGCTGTGAGCATCAAACTGTGTTTGAGCATCTTTGAGGCGCTTGTCGGCATCATTCATCACGCCAGTTGACACACGCAGTAAATCACCACAGAAAGTCACGATTTCATTTTCGACAGCAGCGGTGTCGATGCTGATGCTGTCAAACTCGTCGATGGGAAGCAAGGCTTGAACATCAGCGAGTAAAGTGGCGATAGAACGCGTGCTGGTCGATAGCAATGCTGCAAACTGACCACGTTTGTTATCAAAGGCAGTGCGTTTAGCAGTTCGCGCGTTGAGGTAAGTCGCGTCAGTCGGATCAGCAGGAAGCGGATTAATGAGGGATGTTGAGATCATCAGCTCGGTTTTTTGCAGCAGTTGGAAGCGCTCGTCATCAGTGGTGGTAATCGGCAGCAACGCATAAGCCGACATCGCCGCATCGTAACCATCCAAGCGTGTTTGCCAGCGATCCGCCAGCACTTTAATCTGGTCGATCAAGCCGCCGAAGGTCGCCGCTTTCCACGCATAGGTGAAACCCCATCCTGTTTGCGGCAGACCGAAGCTGCTGGCACGGGCAAGCAGTTGGTTGAAGTCATCCATGAGTGTATCGACAGTCGTCAGCAGTTGACTGCGTTTATTCGTAATATCGTCAAAAATGGCCTGAAGCGGCGTGACATAGTTGCTGAGATCGGTATGCAGCACGTCCAGTAAATCCCGCACATGTTCCAGACGCGGACGATTGGCTGTCACCACATCATCGGCTGAGGTTTTAGCCTCATTGGTCAGCATGACATCAGTTGGTTGCAAAGGACGAGAAGCCAGGAGCAGCGCCCGCAAACTTTGCATCAAAGGCGCAATCTCGAAGAAACTGTATTGCGGCGCGGCAGGTTGGGCATAGCGAATGTCGATTTTGGCATCAGGACGCGGGTTGGCTGTCGCGACAATGTGGCGAATGATGCGATCATCCAGTTCAGCCATCGCTTGTTGATTTTCCGGCTGGACGAGATACAGCAAATCGACGGGCTGTACCTGCAAATCCGCCCATGTGATTAGCAAAGTCGTTTCGACGGCAGTGACCGGATCGGTGACGATAACGCTGCACAGAACATCGCTCGGCGTAGAAGGCAGCACCGATTGAATCCACTTGTTGATAGCGGGTTCGGCATTAGCACGGGGAGTCATGGCAATGCCACCGACGGGTGACGTATTAAAGTCGAGGCCGGCTTCAAAATGCAAGCCGACACGGTGGGTTAAGGTGATGCCGGTGCGCGGCGTTTGAACCACATCCGGGATGGGTGGGAAATTACCCCGACTGTAAGCATCCATCGTAGCGGCGGCACGGTCATAATTGCCCTGCACGATTTGATGCACACCTTCGGCCAGCGCTAAATCAGCTAAGGCATCGTAAATATCCAGCAGACGGTTAACGGCATCATTAATGACAGTCTCCTGCGCCGCGTTTTGGGTCGGCGGCAGCTTGATATTGGCAAAAGGATAAATTTTGTTGTTATTGTGCTGCTTGATCCAGTTGATGAGGGCGAAACCATCAACTACGTTACGGGCTTCCTGCGCTTCGATGGGGGCAAGGTCGGGGTCAGCCGCGCCTGTGACCGGATTAATTGGCAGCTTGATTTTACCCGCTTGCAGCGGCCATTGTTTACGAAGGGCGTAGATAAACGTATCGACTTCGGCGAAACTGCTGCCATCATGCAAAGCCCGTTCCAGTTGATAACCGAGCAAGGCACTCAAACTTTGACCATTACGGATACCTTCGATGAACGACAGGGCCAAACGCACGCGCTCAGACGATAAATTCACCGCCATCGTTTCGCGCACAGTCGCATCAGCCGTGGCGTTATAACCGTTGCGCAGCACCGCCGCCGTGACCGCATGATTGAGCGAAGGCGCATGAATATAACCTTCGTTGGTCGGGTCGTGCATGATGGGTGCAGGCGCAGGTGTACCGGCAGGAGTAGGCGGATTAAAAACCGCTTGTAAATCATCAGGCAATTGGATAGGGGTCATCACTTTATTTTCGGGTCGAATGTTCTCCAGCCAGCCATAAGCACCAATATAAGTACCGCCGGGATTCTCATTCTGATTGTTATATTGGTTGGCGCGCATGGCTGACAGTTGGTAGCGCACCAATCCCTGCTGCCACGCATCCAAACGGTAGGAACACAGGTCAATGTGTTCGGCAAAAAGCCGTTCGAGGCGAGCGGTGGGCACGTTGACAAGCGACTGTGCAGCAGCGATCAATTCACCCAAATGGGCTGTTTCAGTACGCACACCAAATAAGCGCGGGATAGCCGCCACCAATGTTTCGTTGGGTTCGGTGATACCTGCCAGCGGTGTATACATCTGGGCGAAACGGCTTTCGCTGACTTTTTGATCCTGCTTAACATTGATGAACTGCGGTTCGCTGCGGACAAGCTCAACATCAAAGACCCCGTTGACCACCGCCGAACGGTGAAGGTCGATGCTGGTTTTCCAGTAGCTTTGCATCAGGGCAAAACGCATCACCAGATAGAGCATGGCAGTCGGCGATTTATTGTCGATGAATCCGGCTTCCGTACGCAAAGTTTCGAAGGAAGTTTTAGCCGAATCGACCAGCCATTGCATGTAATTGCGGTTCTTGGTATCCGGCGGCAGTGGCACAGCATAATCGCGGATGAAGGCGGTTTCTGATAACGGACGATCATCAATCACCGGCCCTTTGAGCTTTTGGGCGTAGCGGTTGAAGATCAGATCTAGAATGTCCGGTGTGGTGTCAGACGAGTAACCCAGTTCACGGAGCAGCGCCATTGTTTGGTCAGAGGTGGCAATATCCGTACCACCAGCCAAGAGGATAGATTTGTAGGCTGATACAAACTCCGAGGCCTTCCCCTGCATATTCATGACGTTGTAAACGTGGTTGAGGCTTTCAGCGACACGACTGTAATAATCAACTGACGACGGATGTAAACCGATGATGTCCAAAAGCGCTTTGTGGGCATCGTCATAATGTTCGGCATCGACGTGTGCAACCGAATTCACCGCGTTCGTCCAAAAGGGACTGAGCGTGTTGAGGATGCTGTAGAGTTTAGTCAAAAATGGACGTGGCGACTCGATTGACCCCGGAACAAAGGGCAAGCGGTCATTGTTAAACCACTTCATGCGCGAATAGGCGGTGGTCGGCAAAATGCCATACGGTTGGCTGCCGATGCGGATGGCAGGTACTTGTCCACGTCCACTGACGAAGTTGCGGAAGAACCAGCGCACATCATCCACCTGATCCCACGACATGCCGGGTTTAAGCATGGTACGCAGCATATAACCCAACGTCGCCGGATAAAGGGCGGTGTTCATGGCGAAGGCTTCAGCTTGGTCGGCTTGATCGGTGTTGGGAATGTGACTCAGCGAGTCGTAACTGATACCCAAGGCTTCAGCTAACCACTGCCCATCTTTCTTAAGCATCGGATCCGTTTCGGGCGTGAAAAACACTTTATCCTGCACATAATTATCAAAGGTGTCGTCAGGATCTTCGGCGCGGCTGTAACTGGCACCGCTGGCATCCGTGTTATTAGTCGGTGATCCCT
>JACDGI010000776.1 GCA_013821665.1 Anaerolineae bacterium | reverse complement strand
ATATGATTACGCAGCTTTTCCAGTTCATCTGCCGAGGAGGCTACAATTTCGATCTGGGCATACACCAGATAATTTTCGATTAGATGCTCCAACCGCTCACTAGCCTTGGTAATCCGTTTGCCATAGTCTTTGACAGTTGCAGCCAATAAGGGATCAGTTTCCATTTCAAGCAAGCCAGCATACCCAATGATCTGTGATAAGGGCGTTCGTAGTTCATGCGGCAATGCATAAATAATGTTCTTCCGCACCATACGCAGCGTCGTCTCGTAACGATCAGTCATCAGATGATGTTTGACGATCTGCGTGCGGACGCAGGCTAATAGCTCTTTAGCCGAAAACGGTTTGATGAGATAATCATCAACGCCCATTTCCATACCCTTACGCTGGTCGGAACGAGCGCCACGAGCTGTCACAAATACAAAAGGGATGGCATTGGTTTTGACATCATTTTTGATGGCTTGAAAAACCGTATAGCCATCAACACTCGGCATACTAATGTCGCACAAAATTAAATCGAGGGGGCGCGATTTAATCAGTTGGATGCCCTGTGCCCCATTTACCGCAACCGTAACATCATGATATTCTGCGTGTAAGACTCTGGAAACCGTTTCTAAAATATCAGGGTCATCATCAATTACAATAATACGTGCCATTCCCACCTCAAGGACGGGTATTTATTCTTTCAATATAACTTAACAGTAACGGTAAACCTGTAATAATGACCATTCAGGTTTTGTGATGAAATCTTTATATCCAACATTACCCGCCTACCGCTTAGATGGTGAATGCTTTTATGACCCTTCCCACAATTACGATTGTCACCCCGTCTTATAATCAAGCTGCTTATTTGGAAGCAACGATCCGCTCGGTACTCGATCAGGATTACCCTGCCTTGCGCTATATCATCATGGATGGTGGCTCGACCGATGGCAGTGTAGACATCATCAAACGCTACGCCGATAAGCTCACCTATTGGGTCAGCGAAAAAGATGGCGGTCAATCGGATGCCATCAATAAGGGGTTTGCCCAAGTTGTACCCAAACCCCATCCTGTTGATGAACGGATAAAACAGGCTTGGGTTGAATATGAAGCTCACATACTTGATCCATCAGACCCTTTTCCTAGACAGCCGCCTCTAATAGGGTTTGTTGATTGGGATTACGGACATAAGGAAATCATGACATGGCTCAACAGCGACGATGTGCTGCTGCCCGGAGCGCTAAAACGTGTCGGGGAAATCTTCGAGAAGTATCCGCAAATCCACTGGCTAACGGGACAATCTGCCAATATGGATGCTGAAGGCCAACATCTCAAATTAGGTCGTCTCAAAACAGGACATGGACGCAACCTTATCCGGCGCGGTTGGTATCACGGACGAGGATTAGGCTTCATACGTCAAGAAGGTACTTTTTGGCGCAAGACATTATGGGACACAGCAGGAGGCATCAATCCCAACCTGCATTACGCGATGGATTTCGACCTATGGCGACGCTTTGCGGCACATGTACCACTCGTCACGGTTGACCAACACCTTGCAGCCTTCCGCACCCAACCCCAGCAAAAAACCAGTGCTATCGACAAATATTATGTCGAAGCCGGTGTCACCATGCCTAATGCTGCCCGATTAATCGCATTACCTGCACGGGCAATCTTCACACTGGCGAGTTGGCCGCTCATGCCACGCGTCATAGTCAACAGCGATCATATCGAATACAAATCAGGAATATCTCTATTCGGGACGGTTCACAAAATCTGAGCTGGAAGTATTGAGCCTTTGCTTTGTTTCCTCCATCGCTTGCGGGGGAGGATTAAGGTGGGGGTTCGCGTAGCTACCCTATTGCCCTGCTTTGGCAAACTCCACCCAATCGACCGCCAGCGCCAACTTACGCTCATCGCTGCCCTGCCCCACATCTTTCGGCACGACCACATTGTCATAATCGAGTGTCAGTGTCAGGTGCTTACCATCTTTCACCACATTGGCTGGCAGATTAAAGGTCAACGTTTGCAAGCTGTCGGGCTTGACCGTCACAGCCTCACCCAATGGCACGCCGTTCGCCAGCACTTTGAGTGTTCTCGGCTCATAAAAAGATTGCGCCGCGAGTGACACCGTGTAGGCACCGGCTGGCAGATCAACATAAAGCTGCGTCTGTGGATATTCACCTGTCCAGCGCCATGTGGTTGATCCACCGACCACTTCCGGCCAATGCCATCCCCAACCGATATATTTCTCGTCGCCTTCAGTGCCGATGTCGATGTGGTAAATACCCGGGGACGTTTCCGGCGGCGTGCGTGGTGGGCAGCCATCAGGGTGCCATGTGCTGCGATAGACAACCGCCTCGTGTTCTACCCACACCGGACACACCAAATCCGGCAGACTGTTCAGATAGCCAATAATTTCCTGTGTTGTTGGCCCATTACGCCCGATCATATCCTGATGGATGACAATATACCCGACAGGCCACTGCGGGATAATCTTTTTCAATTCTGGCTCGACCAAATTGGGTTCAAGGAAACGACGCTGACCCAACCACGACAACAGCGGATCGTCCGTCCGCATGAACCAGAAGTGTTGGGCATCAACCCGCGAAATATGACCGTTGACCATGCGCTTACCGTGGATGATACCGTACCATTCCAGCGCGGCGAAACGCTGCTCACCCACCAAACCCTCACCGCTGCTGCCCCCGGTTGGCGACTCAATCACCACATAATCGTATGGTTCTTTGCCCATCGCATCATAAAAACTGTAGTGATAGGGAATCGGCTGAATAACATCCGGCACATACAACCACGAATCGGAAGCCACCAGCACAAACAATCCCATTGGGATTAGGACTCGCCATACACGGCGCTTTGCCAGCAAGGGAGTCAGTGTCATCATCGCGAACAAAACTGCTGGTATCAAAAACACGGCTTCAAAGCGTTCGGGATAGCGGAACATGCCGCCAAATAAATTGTGAAATAAGGCGTAGGGCATCGGGATTTGAGTGTCGCCAATCGTGATACTTGCGCCTGCTGACAGCAGCAGCGGTGTAATCACTAACGCCAGCCAAAACCAGCGCATCCGTGACATGCCCCTACCCCGCGCCCAAAATCCAAGTACGAGCGCGATCAAAATCAGCGGCAGCAGCACTGACCCGACCGACACATCTTTCGGCAAGTGGCTGATGAAGCCTTCAGGAAATAGGATATGTACGGCACGGTCAGCCGGTGTCGGTGAGAGTCCGGTTTTGTCGTAACTCAACAAATATTTGAGCGGCCCGATGAACCACAGCAGCACCAGTGCCAGTGCTACTGAGAAAATACCGTAGCCGACTGATCGAGCACGGCTTGACCAATCGTGCATCTGCCACAACTTCAGCAAGCTGTAAGGGATCAGCAAGAACAACGCGAAAATCGGATACTGCAAATCATCTAATATCATTGCCCAGAAGGTCAGGCCGAGCAGCAGCGCGAACAACAGCGCATATCGCCATGATTTCTTATCGACCATCCGCGCCAATTCGCTCCATGTCAGCAGCAGAATCGGCAGCCAAAACCAGCCCATCAGATTGATATTCGTCCAATAGGTTCCGTTGCGCATCACGGGCGCGAGTTCAAGCATGGCACCGCCGACTAAACTCAGCGCGGGTGACACCCCTTCATGCCGTAACAACAGGTAAAAGCTGAAACCGCACAGGATATAGTTGGCAACGAAGATG
>JACDGI010000775.1 GCA_013821665.1 Anaerolineae bacterium | reverse complement strand
CCTCATCAGTGGTATTCAACCGGAATTCAATCTGGTTGTAAAAGCTATCGTCGTCTTAATCGTCCTGCTCATTCAATCAGAGATCGTCCGAAATTTCATCGGGCGCCGATTTCGGAGAACGACATGAAATCACGTTTTCTTACCCTTGGTATAACCCTTGTGGTATTTATTGCGTTGTATCTGGTAAGTTGGGCACGCTTTAAGGGCTTCGGCTCAACTGTTGTGCTTGCCAACATCCTATACGACAATGCCTTCCTAGGTATTACAGCAGTCGGCATGACATTTGTGATTCTGGCAGGTGGGATTGATTTGTCAGTTGGATCGGTCATTGCGTTTGTCGGCGTATTCTGCGCGCTTATGATCCAAAATACTCAAATTCATCCGCTCATCGTATTTGCGATGGCCCTTGCCCTTGGGACACTCTTTGGTGCGACGATGGGGACAATTATTCATTACCTCAAAATCCCTGCATTCATCGTCACCCTGGCAGGTCAATTCTTGGCCCGTGGGGTAATTTTCTTGCTCACCACCAAATCGGTCGGCGTTACTCATGAGTTTTACCAACAGGTATACGACATTTCCATCAAATTGCCATCCGGTGGAAAGCTATCTTTTCTTGCCATGATATTTCTCATTGTCTTGATAGGAGGCATTTTCGTTGCGCACTTCACCGAATTTGGTCGCAACGTTTATGCTATTGGTGGGAATGAAAACGCGGCTCTGCTACTTGGTGTACCGGTAGCTCGCACCACGATTGGTGTGTATGCGCTGAGCGGCTTTCTAGCAGCTCTCGCGGGGGTGGTTTATTCTCTTTACACGTCCTCTGGCTATCCATTAGCAACGGTTGGCGTGGAACTAGATGCAATTGCCGCAGTCGTCATTGGTGGTACACTTCTTACAGGCGGTGTCGGTTATGTTGCAGGAACGTTTATTGGTGTGCTTATCAATGGAACCATTCAAACTTATATCACTTTCGACGGCAGTTTGAATAGTTGGTGGACGCGCATCGTTATTGGCTTTTTGTTATTTATCTTCATCGCTTTGCAAAAGTTTTTGAGCAGTGGCAGCGGGCAAGCGATCTTCAAGTTAGTACGCAGAGACCCCAAAATAGGTCAGCCCATAAGTTGAACTGTTTGTTACACTTGTGTCACGTTGTGCTTGTTTGATTTATTGAACATTTCTATGGAAATTTCACTGGATTACTTAGCTTCCAAGCCTTCGTTTCACCCATATAGTTAGTAAAAAATTATGAACCGATTATTTGCCAATGTTAGTCTTGGCGTAAAACTCAACTTTTTGGTCTTGTTGGTATTAGTAATACTTCTGGTTGGCATCGTTCTGCTCCTAAAGCAAAACACGCAAAACTTAACCGAAGTTATCGGTGGAGAGCGGATTACAGAAGAAGTCAATATTATCCGAAGCAGGTTGGCAGAAATTGAAGATGGTCTCGTAGTCAACATCAATTTTCTGGTATCGAGTGTTAGCTTTTTCCAAGCGGTCGGGCGACGAGATGAAGTTGAGACCAAAGAAATTATCACCCGTGCCAACGCCTCGTTGAAACTCGATGACATTACGGTCGTCGATGGCGATGATAAACGGTTGGTCGATACCCAAGTTGATGAAGACCAATCCGAAGAAGATCAACTCTTGAGTCGGGCGTTGGCTGGCGATGAAAGTACAGCGCTGCTCATCGAAAAAAATTCGGGGCAAATCGAAATCAGTATTGCCGTTGCAGCACCCATTATTAGTAGCAACGGAAATGTTCTGGGCGCAATCCAGATTGGCCGCCACATTAGTAACAAATTTCTAGAAGACCTGACATTTGGACGCGAAAGTGTCAGCCTTGGTCTGATCTATCAGGATAAGATACAAGCCCGCACATTCCCAGATGGACAAAACAATATTTCCGACCACGTCCTGAGCAATGGCATTGCATTTGACGCTGAGGCGATAAAAGTCGCACAAAGTGGACAAAACGTTATCCTCAATCATCTCATCATCGGTGATGGTGGCGTTCCCCATACCATGGCCTATACTCCGATCCTCTCTGCTGCGGGTTCCTCCCCTGCCGTGATTATGATACTTGTGGAATTGAAAGATATTTTTTCTTTTCAAAACGTTACGTTACTGAATACCATTATCATATTTGCGGCACTCACCTTAATTGCGCTTGCGATTATTTACATCAACATTTATCAGACCATGATACAACCGCTGAATAAGTTAAAAACAATAGCCCATACCATGACTAGCGGTCAGTATGATGAACGTGCGCCAGTCGATACCAAAGATGAAGTGGGACAACTGGCAAAAGCATTTAATGAAATGGCAAACGCTATTCAGCAGCGTGAAATCAGTCTTCAAGCTGCACGCGAACAAGCTGAACGCGCAGATAAAGTGAAATCCATGTTTCTAGCAAGTGTGTCCCATGAATTACGGACTCCACTCAACGCCATTATCAATCTGACCAAATTTGTCATGATTGGCATTTATGGAACCGTAAACGCTGAACAAGTCGATGCACTTAGTAAAGTCGAAAGAAGCAGTAAGCATCTGCTCAATCTTATTAACGATGTACTAGACATTTCTAAAATTGAATCCGGTTCATTAGAACTTTTCGTTGAAGATGGATTAAAAATAAATGACATCATTCTCTTGGCTGTCGAAACCGGCAAAGGGTTATTGATGAACAAGCCTATCGATATCGTGCTTGAGCTTGACCCAGAGCTTTCCCTACTGCGTGGAGACGAGCAGCGGGTGCGTCAAATCATGTTGAATTTGATTTCAAATGCCTGTAAGTTCACCGAAGAAGGTCAGATTATCATCAAATCATGTCAGCAAAATCAGGAAATCATCGTTTCTATTTGCGATTCAGGGCCGGGAATCGATCCTAAATATCACGAAACAATTTTCGAAGTGTTCCGGCAAACAAAGGTAGGGCTACGCAAGAGTGAAGGAACCGGATTAGGGCTTCCCATTTCCCGTCGCCTTGTAGAAGCGCATCATGGTCGTTTGTGGGTAAAAAGTACTGCCGGTGACGGTGCTACCTTCTACGTATCATTACCCATTAACTCGTCCCTCATACTTACTGTGTAATCCGGTATGCGGAAAGGAAGTCAATGTCCGATCCAATAATTTTCTACATTGAAGATGATGTATTAAGTCGTGAAGTTATGTATACGCTTTTGACTCGTGTATTGGGTTACACAAGCGTTACAATATTCGAGAATAGCAGTCAATTTGAACTCAAAATGGATACATTGCAGACGATCCCCGATGTTATTTTCTTAGATATTCATATGGACCCCATTGACGGTTTTACCATATTGGGCTTGATACGTCAGAGAGCAAAATATGATTCGACCCGCGTCGTTGCACTCACAGCAAGCGTCATGAATGAAGAGGTTAAGAAGTTAAAGGATGCGGGTTTCAATGGCGTGATTGCGAAACCACTCAATTACGAGACGTTTCCCAATGCTTTGCGCCGTATTTTGGATAAGGAAGATATTTGGTCTATCAAATAGAAGCTCCATTTAACCATTGGTGCAAGTGTGCATGTGATCTTTTGTAACCCTTTCGTAACTACTCAGGTGGTATTTGAGGGAGAATTACGTAATCAAGACTAATTCATCTCAATCATCTGAGGGAGACTTCATGGCTCTCAGTTCCAAAATGGATACTCATATTTTGGAAAATGAGGGA
>JACDGI010000774.1 GCA_013821665.1 Anaerolineae bacterium | reverse complement strand
TTCATTAGTCATCCATCCCAAGTACGTGAATATCGTCGCTGCTGCCGACCGGGTTGTACTTTCCAATCAACAGATAAAACAACCCAATTAAAACGAGCGCTATCAGCAATCCGACAACGGCTTCGCCCCACGCCTCACGAATATTGATGAGCCAGCCCAACACCAATAACACCAAAAACATGACGATGAGTACAATCCGCCGCCGTTTCGCTTCAGTGCGTTGAATGACAAAGATAATCGTCCCTAAACTCAGAACCAGTAAAAAGACCAATCCGCCGTCCATGAGGACCATGCTTTCTTCAATTAAGTTGCTAGAAAAGCAATTATACCCTAGCAGCATACACATCCGTTTACGCACAAATGCCTTTTAGTGTATACTCATTTACGTCCGCGGTCAGAGACGAAGTCGGACTGGCAGACGAGAGAACAAGGATTTCAACAGATGAATGTGAATATATCAAAAGAAAATAAGACGACTTTAATAGAGGTCAGTGGTCGTATCGACAGCACCAATGCGAACGAACTTGGCGAAGCACTGATGACCGAAATCAATGGCGGCGGCACGCAACTTGTGGTTGATTTGGCTAGTGTCGACTATATGAGCAGCGCGGGATTACGAGAAATTGTATCAGCGCTAAAGAAGGTGCGAGGCAAAGGCGATTTGCGGTTAGCACGACCATCCGAGCGTGTACTTGAAGTTCTTGAGATGGCGGGATTAGACAGCATTTTCCAAATATTCCCCGATCAATCGTTAGCCTTGAGCAGCTACAAATGATAAAAGGTTGCCACATCCATAGGGGTACAGAGTAATTCCTCATGTATCCACTCGAAAATCGCCTCACCATTATGGGTCGATTGGATGAAATTGCGCGTGCGCGTGACTTTGTGGCGGCCATCGCGCGTGACATTGGCCTAAGTGAAAAATCCGTGCATCACTGCACTTTGGCTGTTGATGAAACCTGCACAAACATCATTGAGCATGGCTATCAACATCAAGGTCACGACAAAACCATTGACATTATTTGTCGTGTCGAACCTGCCGCATTTATCATCACTATTCGCGATGAAAGCCCCGCCTTTAATCCCCTGTTGCGTGGCGATCCCGACCCCGCAGCCACCCTCGAAGAACGAGAACACGGTGGCTGGGGCATCTACTTCGTCAAAGAATTCATGGATCAGGTTCTCTACTCACGAGACGGCGACTACAATCAACTCACCATGAGTAAAAATCTTAGCTGATAGCCCGTTTATGAGCCTACTGGCGTTTCGGTTGGGGTGGCTGTTTCAGTCGTCGGTGCTGTAGGTGTCGTTCGCCGCCAAGCATTAATATCATCAAGATTAACCTGCCCTTCCGGCGGCAAAAAGTTTCCAGTACACGCCTGTGCCGCTTCGGGCAAATCTGTACGCGCTGAAATTAGCGGATCGTCCGGGCTAAAATAGTTCCAAGCTGCACGCGAGATGTCCTCGATAAGAGGCCACAACTTGGTGTAATCCTGAAAATCAGTCTTTTGCCAAAGATAAACAGCGATCACATAATCACGACCATCGGGTGGAAATACGATTCCCGCATCGCCGCTCATATCCGTTACCCAGCCGTTCTTATGCGAAATCCGAACGCCTTTAGGAATACCCCCCTGCAAGAGACGCAATAAATCATTTGCACTCATGAGTTCCAACATTTCTTTACACTCAGTCTGTGTGTACTCGCCATCGGGATAGGCCGTCATCAAGCCTGAACCGTAGTAGGCACAGTCATAAATCTCGCTGAACAACGTGCCCATATCCTCGGTAGTCGTCTGGTTATACGCGTCTGATTCGGTCTTGACCGTTTTATTGGGAGAAGTTTGTGGTGCCGGAATAGAACCGAGTTGTTGGCCTTTGATGCCCAACACCAACGGCGCGGTGATATAGGTATTACGTGCGCCCAGATATTGGGCATTCTTGGTCACATCACCAATCCCTGTAAAGAGCTTTTTATTATCATCACCGGGATCAACCTTGGCCTCAATCGCTGTCCTTTCTCCTGTAATTTGCATCATCAAATTGGATGACGCGTTGTTACTGCAAAGGAGCGAATTCGCCATTAACCAAGCCTCATCCTGAGTTGGGGCAACCCACAAGTGACGGAAGTAATCCAAGATAATCGGCACTTTGATGGTACTGGCGGCAGAAAAAGCGACGTCGCCATTGATATTGACTTCTTCGCCGGTTTTCAAATCCATAATATAGACCGAGGCAACCGTTGTTTGACCGTCAAAGATGAACCCCGACCCATCGAGATACTCCTCAATCATTTTCTGCAAGGTTCCGATGTTGCCGACGTTGATGCTGGATGAGCTAAAGGGCAGTGTCACAGTCCGATTAGTCGGGCTTTGTAAGGCGGCTTCAACCAATGGTAATGCAGCCTTAATATCAAGTGAATAACCGGATAATCCCGATCTTAAAGTCAGCGTGCTTACATCGTAACTGGCATCGCCCGATTTACGATCATAACGGGCGCTAACATCTTGCAGAAATTGTTGAATCAAGTTCTCTTGATATTGGGAGGCCAGCGGAACTTTGACCGTCTGAACCGTTTCTTGTCCCAACAGAAAGGTTAAGAAGCGCGACCAGAAACTCCCTGATAAGTCACCTACCGCACTGGCTGAGGCCAGCATTGATTCACCATTTACGGTAAATCCGACGGTACTGGGGTCAAGTTGAATCGGATTCTCACCATAGTAAAGCGTCACTGGCTTTTGATAAGACGCTACAAGCTGCGTTAAGGCTTCTCGTTTTGATAAGCCGCCAACCGATACCCCTGCAACCGATACATCAGCCGGTAATTTATCCGGCTGTTGGCTGAAACGCACCAGATAGAATATGAAGAGAGCCAGCGCTCCCAAAATCATGAGTACCGACATAATTTGGACAATCGGCAGCCCACGACGTTTACGTCTTTTGTTCAATGCACTGATTGTTGTCATATTGACCCTGTGGTTACTACTTGCATTTTTTCGAGGGCAGAATTGATGGCGCGGTAGTGAAACCGGTGTAATTTCGGCAAAGCGTGTATGTCATACCAAGCATAGTCAAGCAACTCACTACTTAACTGACCAACCAAACTTTTGGCTTCGCACAAATAAGCAAAGTCCAAATGATTACCAAAATCCGTTTCAGCCAGCAAAAGTGTATGCGCTTCAACAATGAGTTGGAGTTCTTCTCGCAGTTCGCGTGTGACCGTTTGTGAGGGGCTTTCGTTGCGATCCGTCCAACCACCGGGGAGTCCCCAAGGGGCGTAGGGGTGAAATACATGCTCGACCAATAACACCTGACCTTGAGCATTAAACACCACACCAACGGCTCCGGCTGTGAATTTTGGTTGTCCCAATCGCCAGACTGAACGTGCAGCGCCGATAATCCAAGGCGCTTTCTGCAAGAATTGTGCGACGCGCCGCATTTGGGAATTCAATAAGCATCCTATTCGATTACAAACCTGCGACCATCAGTTTAAATGAAACACCCTATAAAGGTCAACGTAAATTCGTGTCCGATTGTTTGTTAAAACAAACCAAATAGCCGACTCTTTGTAAGAATGAGTGTGCTATACTTAGAAATATATTCTCAAAAGTTTCAGCAGGGTTAGCAAATTGTCTCAAACGTCCCTCGATTTTCTAAACCTGTTCACCAAATCACCCGGTGATTTAATCTATTTTCTGCTGGCAAT
>JACDGI010000773.1 GCA_013821665.1 Anaerolineae bacterium | reverse complement strand
GCAAAACCCTGCTCACACCCGGCCAGCGCATCGGCTATATCGCTTTGCCACCCACCATGCCCGACCGTGAACCGCTGCGTATGGCGCTGTTTTCCACACAAATTATGTCCGGCTGGTCATTCCCAAATGCACTGCTCCAACACGCGCTGCCCGACCTTGAAAAAGTCTCGATTGATATTCCGCATTTTCAGCAAAAGCGGGATCGCATGGTCGCGGCTTTACAGGGCGCAGGTTATGAGGTTCATGTGCCGCAGGGGACATTCTATTTATTACCCAAAGCGCCCTGGCATGATGATATTGCGTTTACCGAACTTCTTGCCCAGCATGATATTTTCGTGCTGCCGGGGAAAGTCGTGGAACTCCCCGGCTACTTCCGCATCTCACTCACTGCCAGCGATGACATGATCGACCGTGCCATTCCCGGCTTCGTCGCGGCGATGGCCCACGCCCGTACCTCGCTGCCCATATAACCGATATGCGGTATGGGCTTTAATAACCCTTTCTCTGACAAGATTTATGCTTAAATAGCATGAATTAAAGCCCTTCTCCCTTGAGTTCGGGGGAGAAGGGTTGGGATGAGGGGTTAGACTTGCGCCATTTCCTCACTCCGCGCGCGATAAATCCAGCCCTCGCATGAGTTGGGCATTAATTGAAACCACGACCGTACTAATCGCCATGAACACTGCCCCTATCGCGGGGTCGAGCGTGATGCCAAATGGCGCAAGGATACCCATCGCCAGCGGGATCGCAATCACGTTATAGCCGGTTGCCCAGATCAGGTTTTGGATCATCTTGCGGTAGGTCGCGCGGCTCAGCCGGATAATCTTCACGATGTCCAACGGATTCGAGCGCACCAGAATAATCCCCGCGCTTTCGATGGCGACATCCGTTCCCGCGCCTATCGCGATACCCACATCGGCTGTGACCAGCGCAGGTGCATCATTTACCCCGTCACCCACCATCGCCACTTTGTTCCCGCCACGCTGCAACTCACGCACCTTATCGGCTTTATGTTCAGGCAGAACCTGTGCGAAGTAAGTGTCGATATTCAATTCTTTGGCGACCGCCTTTGCTACTGCTTCACTATCGCCGGTCAGCATCGCCACCTTCAACCCCAGATCATGCAGTTGCTTGATTGCCTCGCGGCTCTCTTCACGGATCACGTCAGCGATGGCAAATTGAGCCACAATACCTTGCTCATTCGCCAGATAAATCACCGACTGTCCCGCGCTTTCTGCCTTTTGTTTCGCTTCTTGCAAGGACGTAGGGATTGTCCACTGCTGCTGTTCGATCAAGTGCGGCCCACCCATAAAATAGGTGATGCCGTTAACCGAGGCTTTCACACCCCGTCCGGCTAAACTCTCGAAGTTGCTCACAGAAGCTGGATCAGCTTTTTGCGCCTGTGCGTACTCACGAATGGCTTTCGCCATCAGGTGTTCGCTGTCGCCTTCGATACCTGCTGCGATACTCACCACTTCTTCCATACTGATGCCGTTGGTAGCCACATCCACCACACCTTGCTCACCTTTGGTCAATGTGCCGGTCTTGTCGAAGATGATGTACTTGAGGTCTTTAGCGCTTTCCAACGCCATCCGCTTACGGACTAATAACCCGTTACGCGCCGAAAGTGTCGTCGAAATCGCCACCACCAGCGGCACCGCTAAACCCAGCGCGTGAGGGCAAGCGATGACTAGCACCGTCACCGTATTACGCACCGCGTCGGATAGGCTGCCTGTGAAGACCAACCACCCGATGAATGTCAGGATACCGGCGACAATCGCGATCACGGTCAGATAAAAGGCCGCGCGTTGGGCTAATGTTTGCGCGCGTGATTGGCTTTTCTGGGCATCCTCAACCAAGCGCATGATACCCGCCAGCGCTGTATTTGCGCCCACTTGTTGAATTTCCACCCGCAGCGAACCCGAACTGTTGACCGTTCCACCGATAACTTGATCGCCAACACGCTTATGAACCGGCATACTTTCACCGGTAATCATGGCCTCGTTGACGCGGCTGTCACCCTCTGCCACCTGCCCATCGGCTGGAATACTCGCCCCCGGACGCACCAGCACCTTATCGCCCGCCTGTAATGCGCTCACAGCCACCGTTTCAGTTTGGCCGGATGGCAAAATACGCTCTGCTGTATCCGGTAGCAGCTTGGCTAATTCCTTTAATGCGCCCTGTGCTTGTGCCACACTCCGCAGTTCGATCCAATGACCCAGCAGCATGACCGTGATGAGCGTTGCCAGTTCCCAGAAGAAGTCCATCATCGTGCCGGGTTTTATAGTCATCGCATCGGCGGGTGGAAAAAAGAATAGGCCGAGGCTGTAAAGATAGGCCGTGGTAATCGCCAGCGAAATCAGGGTCATCATCCCCGGTTGGCGTATAGCAATTTCCTGCCGCGCCATACTTAAGAACGGCAGCCCGCCGTAAAAGAAAATGATCGTGCCAATCACCGGAGCAATGAACGCACTGCCGGGGAAAATCGGCATTGAGAAGTGAAACCAATTCTGAATCATCGGTGAGTACAGCAGCACAATAATCGTCAGCGGCAGCGACACGAAAAACCGATTTCGCATCATTACCGTATGACCTTCGTGCATCACGCCATGTCCGGCATGTTCGCTGTGATCCATTCCGTGTTCGTGTTGCATAGTATTGTGGTCAGCCATACGTTGGTGATGCGTATGCTTTCCCTCGGAAGCCTTAGCGCTGTCCGTCATAACAGCCATCTGATGGTCATGTGCAGTCATTACAGGCTTATCGTGTTCACGCGGCGGTCGAGTCATCATTTCACCTCCGTCAATTAGATCACTTCATATACCCCTATGGGTATACTTACATAGCCTAGATGGGATATGGAAGTCTTCTATTACGCAGCAATTGTGTTGTGGATTTCATAAGCATGTTCGCACAGCCTTGATTAGCTGACTGCCAGCGAGGATATGATTGACCGCGTTATCCCCGGCTTCGTTGCCGCGATGGTTCACGCCTGCACCTCACTGCCCATATAACCGATATACGGTATGGTCTTTATAATCCTTTCTCTGACAAGATTTATGCTCAAATAGCATGAATTAAAGCCCTTCTCCCTTGAGTTCGGGGGAGAAGGGTTGGGATGAGAGGGTTCTTTTACCATTCCACCCATTCACCAGCCGGATGAACCCAAACACCTGTCGTCGGTTGAGCAGTGAACAGTTTCCCAAAACCCGCTAAAAAGTTCGGATCACTATAATGTTCGTTCATGCCCGCTGCATCCACCCACACATCCACCGCAAAGAATTCCAGTGCTTCCGCTGAGTTCGGAGGTGCCATCCGAAAATAGGCCTCGTGTGAGATGTCGCCACGCTTCCGCGCCAGATTAATCGACTGTCCTACCAGCGCGTTATGTATAGCCTTCGCCTCTTCATGGGATTTCACCGTTCCACGTACAGTCGACACAATCCGCTCATTCTTGCCGAAAGGCACAGGCAGATGGTAGCTGATAAAACCTTCAGCCGGTGCCCACACCACCGGATCGCGTTCCGTGAAAATCTCACCCGCTTGATGTTGTACCTGTGGGTTTGCAAAAAACTGGTTCAAACCGTCCATGCTGTTCCACACATCGAGGATCAAAAACTTGCCCGAATCCGGCCCTTTGTGGTCAATCGGCACATATACCATATGGCTGAGGTCGCCTAATGATTGTGCCGCAGCCACATTTTGAGG
>JACDGI010000772.1 GCA_013821665.1 Anaerolineae bacterium | reverse complement strand
AACCAATACAGTCTTTATGGGTACGAACGTTCGCAGCGGGAGCGGCACAGCCTTAATTGTAGAAACTGGGAAGTCAACCGCCTTCGGGCAAATTGCAGATCGGCTGCGTCTGCGACCTCCTGAAACCGAATTTGAACGTGGCGTTCGTCATCTTGGCAATCTGCTGACCGAGGTCATATTCTTTCTGGTATTTGGTGTGTTCGCCATCAATGTCTTACGCAATAAACCCGCTATTGATTCGCTGCTGTTCTCGATTGCCTTAGCGGTGGGTTTAACCCCCCAACTGCTTCCCGCAATTATCAACATTAATTTGTCACGCGGTTCACAAAAAATGGCGAAAGAGGGTGTGATTGTTCGGCGGCTGAACTCCATCGAAAATTTAGGCAGTATGGATGTGCTGTGTACAGACAAAACAGGCACATTGACGGAAGGTGTCGTCAAACTGGATGCCGCCAACGACATCAAAGGGCAGCCTTCTGATGAGGTATTCCGTCTCGCCTACCTGAACTCATCTTTTCAGAGTGGGACAGCAAATGCGCTTGATGAGGCCATCGTTCATTCCAAGACGATTGATATTAGTCACGTTACCAAAATTGATGAAGTCCCTTACGACTATATCCGCAAACGTCTGACGGTTGTGGTAAAAGAAGGGGATACCTGCACCATGATTACAAAAGGTGCGCTTGAAGGCATCGTGAAAGTCTGTGATCCTATTATCAGCCACGATCAGTATCAGACAATCATGACTCAATATGCTGAATGGAGCGGTAAAGGTTTCCGTGTTCTCGGGATTGCGACCAAACAAGTACCCGAAAAGCACCCTTATACTCACGATGATGAAGCAGGTATGGCTTTCACAGGATTTTTATTATTCTTTGATCCGCCCAAAGCAGGAGTCAAAGATACCATTACCGCCCTGACCAGTCTTGGGATACAACTCAAAATAATCACTGGCGATAACAAGTTGGTGGCTCAATACACGGCGGAAATGGTCGGAATGCCCGTGACCGGGGTTGTAACCGGAGCTGAAATCACTGCGATGTCCGATGGTGCGATGTTGCACGCCGCTCATAATGCCAACCTGTTTGCTGAGGTAGACCCCAACCAGAAAGAACGGATCATTCTGGCGCTCAAGAAAATGAGTCATGTCGTGGGTTATATGGGCGATGGCATCAATGATGCACCACCGCTGCACGCCGCCGATGTTGGCATTTCGGTCAGCAATGCCGCCGATGTTGCCAAAGATGCTGCTGACTTAGTTCTGCTTAAACAAGATTTATCTGTGCTGAAAAATGGTATTATTGAGGGGCGCAAGACTTTTGCCAACACACTGAAATATGTTTTTATGGCGGTCAGTGCTAATTTTGGAAATATGTTCAGTGTCGCAGGGGCATCCCTCTTCCTACTCTTCTTGCCCATGCTCCCCAAGCAAATTTTGCTCATCAACTTTTTGACCGATTTTCCCGAATTCACCATCGCAGGCGATAATGTGGATCACATGATGCTCGAACAACCACGTCGATGGGATATCGCTTTCATTCGCCGATTCATGATTATATTCGGGCTGTTGAGTTCAGTATTCGACTATCTGACGTTTGGGGCATTACTGCTTCTCCCTAAGCTGATCCCAATTCCCGCAGGAACCGATAGGGCAGCTTTATTCCATACCGGTTGGTTCACGGAATCGGTTCTTTCAGCGATACTGGTCGTCTTTGTGTTACGTACACGGATGGCGTTCTTTAAAAGTTTGCCCGGTCGCCTGATGGTGGTCGTCACAGTGGTTGTAGGCGTGATCACACTCCTACTGCCTTACACACCGTTAGCAATCCCACTTGAATTTATCCCCTTGCCGCTCAGTTACATGGTCATTGTGTTTATCATCGTCGGCTTGTACTTCTTTTCGGCAGAATTTACCAAACGTGCCTTTTATCGTTGGAATACCCGGCATTATCCCAATGCCTGATAATGCCCCATGGCTCAATCCCAATTCGCGTTCCACTTCAGCAACCCGTTTGCCACTCGTTTCTTGCAGGCGGATCGCTTCCCGTTTGAATTCGCTGCTGTACTGCTTTTTCTCGACCATTCTCGTGTTCTCCTCTTTATTCGCTCTATTTTACGAGGAGACACTCACACACTCCATTTTATTAGGGTAAGTCCACATTGAGGTATTCTACAATCGACAGCGTTTACATTCATCTCTCGGCTATCTCAGCCCTGACGAGTTTGAACAGCTATACTATTCCCTGACTTCATAAAATCGGGGCCACTCTAGGCGATCAGAGGCCTATTAGTTGGTTGTTAACAAAAAGTGCAGAAACATATGCCGGGGTAGCGCTTAAGTCATGCTGAACGACTAACCGTCATTGCGAACGAAGCCGTATGTTTCTTCAAGAATGAATAATCTCCGCAGGCTTTCAAGTGTTCGAAAACTGGATTTACAGCCCCAAATCGATATGAGTCTTGGCTTTCGCAAACTTCCTGTATTTGTTTATATGTCTACATTTCCTAAGGTTGAATAAGCCACAGGGCACTGTTAGAAATCGCATATAAAGGCATAAGCTTAACGTTATAGGTGCGCCATGTAATTTTCAAAAGTAGATTTTTTGATTCGCCAAGTAATTTGATTCATTTTTAGGAGTCCTAAATGTTTGATAGAGTGCTTATCCCTTTAGATGGGTCTCCCCTTGCTGAGTGTGTGTTGCCGTATGCTGTAGCCTTTACCAAGGCGCTTAATGCCCAAATCACACTGGTGCATGTCTTAGAACAACCTTCATCTTCCCAGGGGCTCCCCAAAGCTGATCCGCTGGATTGGTATCTCAAGAAAACAGAAGCTAATCTATATCTAGATACCTTAAAAGTCCGTTTAGAAGAGGATGGGATATTTGTTCAAACGCTTCTTCTTGAAGGTCGGACAAGTGAGCAAATCATAGAACTCGTGAACACCAACAAGGTGGATTTGCTTATCTTGAGTGGCTGCGGTGATACAGAGGGTACCAGTCGGTCTCTGAGCAGCACGGTTATGATGATTCTTCAAGGCGTTCGTACTTCGATTCTTCTGGTTCGCACTACCCAATCCGTCACGACCCAAGTCCAAAATCTGAGTTATCAACGTCTACTCGTTCCCCTAGACGGATCACAGCGGGCAGGGGCTGTGTTGACACTGGTGACAGCACTCGCGCAGATGCATGATACGGATATCCACCTCGTTCATATTGTCAGCAAGCCAGAAATGGCGCGTCATATGCCCCTGAGTCAAGAAGATGTGGAACTCGCTAATCGATTCGTTGAGCGCAATCAAGAAGAGGGCAGCAAATATCTAGAAGAGGTTCATGCTCACTTGCCTGCTAAAACACAAACCCATTTGCTTGTGAGCGATAATATTGCTGCAACTCTCCAGACTCTAAGTGAACAGGAACGAACTGACCTGCTAATATTGAGCGCACACGGATACTCAGGTGAAGCACGATGGCCCTACGGAAGTATAACAAATCGTTTCATCACAAACGGCACGACATCACTTTTGATTGTGCAGGATTTGCCACAGCACTTACCTGAACCTATACCAAAAAGCGTCGAAACAAGACAGTCTGTGCGTTAAGTTGCCATCAAATAGCACGATCGCACCGGAAAATCCGCTGATAGATCTGGTGACGCGTCTCTCTTGCGAGTACGAGATCGCAGAACCGAAGCTTAGCAAGCTTTTACTGGT
>JACDGI010000076.1 GCA_013821665.1 Anaerolineae bacterium | reverse complement strand
CGCCCTGTACTCTCAAGCCGAATAACGACTTGTCCCGCAGCAAGATTCCAATTTAGGCCGGTGAAGTTACGCTTGGTGATCGGATTAAATTCGCTAGTTAACAACACCTGTGTATTGGCTGGAAATTGCCATAAATAGGCTCCCGCATCACTTTGAACAACGGCAACAGCACTATTCGGTGACCAGTCGATATGCCGTGCCTGAGGGATCAATCCGATGCGTCGACCATCCACCGTATCCCACACATAATAATCACGACTTGCGGTCACCGCAGCTACTAAATAACGGCAGTCCGGCGACCATCCAATGATCCAGAATGCATTGCTTGTCAGTCCCGACTCCAATACTTTTACATCCGCGCCACTCGTCCAATCAGCCAGAACAAATCGGGCGTTTTGAAGCTCATAACGCGGAAAAATCGTTGGTTCGTAATAAGCCGCATCAAGGTTTTCGCAGTTGTCAGGAATACCATCGCCTGCTGCTTGCAGTAAATTCGCGCCAGAGAAAAGAATCAGTAAAGAGAATAACATCAAAAAAACGATGATAAATCTGCCGCACCATCATATTAAACTTTCAATGAATGAATAGAACTTTTTATAAGTGTAATGCTGAACCTTAGGATGTCGCCTACGCAAAGACTACGCTTACCCTACAGATGTTTGGAGTCTGGCTTAGACCTGATTAGTTATGACAAATTTATAGCGTAGCATTTGCAAATTTAACGGTTGACTATCTTTGTTTTATACAGGCTAATTTAATCGCCTAACAACGTTATTATTGAGATAAAATTTTGGTAGAGTGACAGTTACAAATAAGCCGTTTCTCAGTCATCGAATGGTTTGAAAACTCGAACTGATTTTGATTGACAAATTATGAACTTTTGTTCTATAATAGAGCTGGAAATAAGGAGACGTTTCTTCTCGTTAGGGAAGGGTTCAAACTCCTCCTCTCACTCGACTCTATGATATTGGAAAACATTGGATGTCTATCAATCGAATAGCTTTGAATGGCACCAATGCCGCCACTGCCGCCATAAAATCTGCTTTGGGTTTGGCTGGTGACTGGAGACTGACGACTAAAGACCACCCACTCCAGATTACTGACATACACAGCGGCGGCACACCCCAAAAGTGCAGCGGCGGCATTAGCCGAGCCAACCGCCGAAGTTGTGTCATTTCGGTGGCAGCAGCCGGGCAAGCCGCCGACACGAAATGTCAATTCGGCGGATGCCTCCCTCACATCCGCCCGCCATTTCGGCGGAATATCTGCACAATTTGCAATTTTCGCCGCATTTAGTGCAGATTTTGCAGTTTAGGACGTTGCATGGGCTTTAAGTAAGCCGTCGATAGCATCCGCGATGCGATTTTGGGTGTATTGGCTGATACCTAATCCACGCGGCCAATTGACCTCGTAACCACCTTCAGGGAAAGCATCTTCAGGTGGCAAATAAGCATAGGTACCGTTGGCGTATGAAACCAGCATCGGATGTCCATATTTGAGGTTCTGGGCTTTGACGCGAAAGGCGATTGAGGTTTCGCTGAACACTTCGCCGGGTTGTCCCACCAGAACGGCTGAACCGATGCCTACGAGACGAATATCGAGTGGAATAACACTGCCCGTTTCAGCATTAATGATGCTGGTCGAAGAAGGGGTCATCCCGGCAGCAGGTGCTTCGTCAGGTCCGACAGCAGCATCAACCGTCACTTGATCCAGCCACAACGGAACAGTGGTTTTAGTGGTTACTGAGCGCCAAACGCGCATGACCTCGGCATTATAAGCACGGGCAATGGTTTCACATTCGATAAAGCGACCGCCGCCACGATCTTCAATGTTCCAAGCGTCGGGGGCATCCTTCTGATAACCATAATAGTTGGAAACGAAGCCGATTGATGTTACCGGATGACCCGCAGCGAGACGCTGGCGCACCGTTTCGGTCAAGGGGTTGACGTTGCCCGCGCCGCCTTGAGCAAAGAGTGCTACAACGCCATCACCCAATTCGGCTTCAAGTAAGCGGCTGGAATACCCCGGCCAATCGGCTGTAATCAACAGATTGTCGTAGCCCATAACCACGGCGTGGCAGGCAAAATTACTGAACACAGCCAGCGGCGAACCGTCAGCGCGGTCAATCCGAATGACACCCACCGCAGGATCAACCGGACGATTGAGCCAGCGGCGGTTAATGCTATAGCCGAATAACTGCCCGAAGCCGCAGCCAAGTTGGGCAGGCTGCATGGTTTCATAAGCCTGAACAATCGCATCTGCCACCCGCTCATAATAGGAACGATCCCAATTTTCCGGTTTATGGATGGCTGGCCCACCATGTGTGTGAGTTGCAAAAATGAATATTTGTTCAGCCGAGAGGCCACAGCGAGCGATAACCAACTGGCGGATAGCGTCCACATCGGATTTGCGTAACCAGAGCAGTTCAACACTGCATAATGCAACCTGTGTGCTGCCATCTTTCAGGACGATGGCACGCGCGTACAGATCATCATGTACACCCTGCGAAACATCGGGGCGGTTGAAATAGCCGATCATTTCGACACCGTTGCGGGGCGTAATATTCGATTTGCCGGTGCCAGCGAACAGTTCAGTCATTTGGGTTAACCTCAATGAGAAAGGGATGTAAGCGCAAGGTGCCTCATGATGGGTCAGGTTTGACCACGACTCGATATTCAAAACGGGTGCTGCTGTAATAGGAACGTCCGAATTCAATAGCGCTGCCATGTTCGTCAAACGTGAGGTTTTCGACCAACAGCACCGGACTTTTGAATTCAATTTGCAGAAGTTGGCTTTCGGTACGTCCTGCGGGAACAGCCCGAACCGTATGCTCAGAATAGCGTGTCTGAATACCATATTCGTCACGCAGCAGGTTATACAAAGAAGTTTGCGGTGTCCATTTCTGCTCAAACAGATTCGGGAAGCGTTTTTGTGACATGACCGAGGTTTCGACACTCACGGGAAAGTCGTCGGCAAGGCGCAACCGACGCAGTTGATAGATGAGATCATCCGGTTCAAGGCTCAGTTTGTTGGCGAGTTCGGCATCCGGTTTGATGACTTCCTGCTCCAAAATTAAGGATGTGGCACGCATACCGCGCTCGCGTACCATCTCGGTAAAGCTCAAAACTTGACCGGTCACCAATGTAATGGGCTTATAGCGAACAAAAGTCCCCGCACCATGAATAATTTCAACGAAGCCGCGTGTTTGGAGCACACGCAGCGCTTCGCGGACGGTTGTGCGTCCGGCCCCGATTTCCTCAGCCAGCTTTTCGACTGAAGGCAGTTGCGAACCCGGCGGATAAACCTGCCGTTGCATCGACTTGGTCAATGTATCGACAATTTCATCAACAAAATTATTGCGATGGCGACGCGTATTCATAAGTTATTTGACTGTTCATCAGATGAGATTTTAAGCAGAATAATCGGCATACTTGTTATTGTCAAGTTCATTATAAGAACTCTTAAAGTAAGTGAATTCACGCAATACTAGCCCATTCGCTTGATCGTTTCCATAATCGCCTGTATAAGCATATTCCCTGCCTCTGCTGGAACAATGGCACTATCGGCTTCGTAACCATCACTGGCCTCTACGGTCGTCACATAACCAATATAGTCGTTGGCATAGCCCGCGATTAGCACCGGGTTCGGCACGAGTTTTGTCATCAATTCCAGCCCGTATTCAACGAATAACTCACCCGGTAGTGAGATGATATGAGCGCTCCCAAGCCGGAAGACTTGTACTTCGGTCGTGATGTGTGTTGGCCGCTCGCCCATACCCATCTGCACCCGAAGTCCTTCAATTTCGGCTTCAATGATGCGGCGCTGCGGATGATTTTGCATGTCTGCTAGCCGTGCCTGAGCATGCGCCAGCGCTTGCTGTAAATCCTGGCGACTTTGGGCTGGTTTAATCGGGAGGATGACTTGCTGCTGAGCATAGGCGAAGTTCTTTGCCTCAAGCGGTTGAAGGTCAGCCGTTTGAATGGCGGTAACGAGTTCGTGTGCCATGTGTTCGACTTCGACAGTACTGGAGTCGCGGCGTGTGAAGCGCGTACTGATATTTCCCGCAGCGCCTGTTAACCCGACGACCACGCCCCATTGGGCTTCGAGCAAGGCACAGGCTGTACCGATTAGGTCACCCGAATAGAGATCATTATCCGCGTTAAGGATGGTGGGATGGCAAGCGTAATTCAAGATGGCTGCGCGGATTTCCCCATGATCATCTTTGGCTACTACGAAAGGGAGATTGGGATCAAGAGTACCATTCGGGTCACGACGATTGGCAGCGATATTGTGCGTCAGCGCTTTTCCATACCATAGACTGACAGTCGTCTGCGTCTGATACGCTTGTTGTACCGCCTGTAATGCCGTATGGATAAATTGATCAACGCGTTCAGAAGCATATGCACCTAATACGGTTTCTGCTTTGCCCGCCACAGGGAAGTGGGTGAGACCGCCGACGCTGGCATGTGTGTGTGTGGCGGCGACCATAATCGCGCCGGTGGGGATACCGATTTGCTGGTGAATTTCTTCGCGTAGGCGATGGGTTAAGTCATGATCGACTGATAAGACTTCGCCGCTCACCAAGCACAGTCTTACGGCATCATCATCTGTCGAAATGATCGTTGCACGAAGGTAAAGTTCACGATGAATGCCGTTTGCCGGAGCGGTACGGTTGATGTAACCCGCGAGTGGAAGTCCCATTGCCCATTCAAATGGAACACGCGAAGAACCCATTTTCATGCTCTGGAATTCCCTTTCAAAAATGCCTGCATTCTCTGGTATTATACGATATAATCTGATGATCTGCTCATCAGATGACTTTGACTCAAAAAAGGTTGTTTATGGCTGGATTGATCTTAGGTGTAGACGGAGGCCAAACCAGCACGGTTGCTTTACTCGCTACACGGACGGGTAAGATTTTAGGCACAGGCTATGGTGGGCCTGCTAATCATATCCATGAGGCAGGTGGCATGGAGCGTATGCAGCGTTCATTAAGAGATGCCGTCCTTGGCGCTTTCGAGCAAGCAGGCATTTTGGAGATCGCGGTTGAGAGTGCCTGCTTTGGTATGACCGGTGGCGCGGAGCTTATCAAACAAGTTGCGCCTCAGTTCATTAGAGCAGACACCTTGAGCGCCTATCATGATGTGGTTACCGCGTTGGCGGGTGCGAGCGTCGCGGCTCCCGGCATCGTAGTAATCGCCGGAACAGGCGCAATCGTTTACGGGCGTGATCGAGCAGGTAATGAGGCAAAAGCGGATGGCTGGGGTTATCTCATGGGTGACGAAGGCAGCGCTTACGACATCGGTTTGCAGGTCTTGCGGGCTGCTGCTCAAGCGAGAGATAAACGTGGAGCGGATACCCTGTTGCAAACGGTTGTCCCGCGTTTCTGGCATAAGGCCGATCTGGCGGGTGTACGAGCGGTACTCTATACCGATCAGATGACACGGGCCGATATTGCAGGATTAGCGTGGGTCGCTTTCTGCGCCGCCGAGAGCGGGGATAAAGTAGCACAGGATATTCTGGCGAATGCGGGACAACGATTGGCAAAAGCCGCTAACTCTGTGATTGACGCGTTGAAGGTCGTTGGACAAAATCCAATGGTCTATGTGACTGGCGGCGTGTTTCGGGCAGGTCACTGGGTACTTGATCCGTTCGAATCCAACCTGAAGCATTTCTCACCCAACGTTGAAATCAAGATGCCAGCTTTTCCTCAAGTGATCGGGGCGCTGCTGCTGGCACATCAGCAAACGGGCGCTGCCATTGATGAACCATTCTTAGCGAACCTGCGTCAAACGCTGCCAGCGCGTTTACAAAACAAATCCGCCGCGCCGAATTGCGATGATTTATTAGTTTAATATCGTCTAATAGGAATTCAGTTATGGAAGCTGTAAAAGCAATTGCCCATCGGCTTATTGTCTCGTGTCAAGCAGGTCCGGAAGAAGTTCTTCACGGTACCACTTTTATGGTGGGTATGGCGCGTGCCGCTAAAGAAGGTGGCGCGGGCGGCTTGCGCGTCAATGGTGCCGATGATATCGCGGCAGTTCGGCAGGCGGTCGATCTACCGATCATTGGCATTGAAAAACAAAAACATGCGCAATATGGCATTCTCATCACACCCAACTTCGAGGCGGCACAGCGCGTTGCCCGGGCAGGGGCGGATATTATCGCGCTGGATGGGACGCTCAACCGCGATGGCAAAGATACTGATTTACACGGCCTGATTGAGCGTGTTCATAAAGAACTACACCTTCCAGTCATGGCTGATATTTCGTGTCTGGATGATGCGGTTTTCGCTCAAGGTGCCGGAGCAGATTTTCTGGGAACCACGTTATCCGGTTACACCGCACACGGTCGTCCGATGCTATCAGGGCCGGATCTGGGTTTCATAACTGAGATGGTGGAATCGACTCATCTCCCAGTCATTGCCGAAGGGCGTTTCGAACAACCCAATGAAGTCGCGCAGGCTTTTACGGATGGCGCATATGCCGTTGTGGTCGGCAGTGCTATTACCCGCCCACAGATGATTACACAGCGATTCGCAGATGCAAGCCAGCCACGCAGCGGTGTTCAGCATTATTTCGATTCGGTATCCTCAATTTTGGATGTGGTCGCAGCGTGTGAACAGGATGCTATACAACGCGCGGCGGCGGTCATCACCAAGTCGATTACTTCCGGCGGGATGCTCTATCTATTCGGGACAGGGCATTCCCATATGATGGCTGAAGAGGGGCATTATCGTGCGGGTGGATTAGCCGCCGTATGCCCGATTCTGATTTCGGGGTTGATGCTGCACGAGAGCGCGATGGCGAGTACGCGGCTTGAGCGAACCCCCGGTGTGATTGCTGCTGCCTTGGAGCGTTACCCGCTGGCTCAAGGCGATACGTTAGTTGTTTTCTCGAACAGTGGGGTCAATGCTGCTCCGGTAGAAATGGCGAAAATTGCCAAAGAACGCGGCTTGACGCTGATTGCGGTGCAATCGAACGCTTACTCGTCGCAGACCGTAGCCGGAGCGATGGGAAAGAAGTTGGGAGATTATGCCGATATTATCATCAATAATCACCTGCCTCCCGGCGATTCGCTGATAAAACTGAATACCGAGGGGTTAAAAACAGGCGCAGGCTCAACTGTGATTGGAGCGTTCGTTTTGAATGCACTGCTGACGGAAGTCATTGAGCGTCTTGCCCAAACAGGTGAAGTACCGCCCATTTTCATTAGTGCCAACATTCCCGGCGCACAGGCTCATAATGAGCGGCTGTATGAACGCTATCGGACGCGTAATCCTCACCTCTAAAC
This sequence comes from Anaerolineae bacterium, assembly GCA_013821665.1. Lineage (GTDB taxonomy): Bacteria > Chloroflexota > Anaerolineae > Aggregatilineales > Phototrophicaceae > CFX2. The sequence goes on along the minus strand of JACDGI010000076.1, from coordinate 10,190 downwards.
ATATTTGAGACGAATGACCTCACTTAATTGGAGAACACATTTATGGCGACAATCTATATTAAAAAAGGCAAGTCCCAAGAAGAAAAAGCGCAAGCCGATAGCCGGACTCAGGAAATTGTGCAGACGATTCTCGCCGATGTTCGTCAGCGTAAGGATGAAGCTGTACGTGAGCTTTCTCAGAAGTTTGATTCTTGGAGTCCCCATAATTTCAAACTGTCGAATGACGAAATCCAGAAGATTATTCATTCCCTGCCACAGCAGGTGATTGATGATATTCAATTTGCTCAGGCGCAGGTGCGAAAATTTGCCGAAGGCCAGCGAACGACCCTTCGGGATCTTGAAGTTGAAACGCTACCGGGAGTCATTCTCGGACACAAAAACATTCCCATAAATAGGGTCGGCTGTTATATACCGGGTGGACGTTATCCGATGGTCGCTTCCGCCCATATGAGCGTACTGACGGCCAAAGTAGCGGGCGTACAGCACGTTACCGCTTGTACACCGCCTATTAATGGACAAATACCGGCGGCAACGGTTGCGGCGATGTATTTTGGTGGCGCAGATTCGATTTATATTTTAGGCGGAGTCCAAGCACTGGCAGCGATGGTTTATGGGGCGGTGGGTATTGAGCCAGTCGATATGGTCGTAGGGCCAGGGAATGCCTATATTGCCGAGGCAAAGCGCCAACTGTTTGGATTAGTTGGTATCGACCTTTTTGCCGGACCTACTGAGATATTGGTGATTGCCGATGAAACCGCTGATGCGGAGATTTGTGCGACCGATTTGCTGGGGCAAGCGGAACATGGCCCTACATCTCCGGCGATAGTCCTGACGACGGATCGAGACTTAGCGGTAAATCTTCAAGCTGAAATCGATCGTCAGTTAGCCATTTTGCCGACTGCTGATCTAGCCGGAGTGGCGTGGCGCGATTACGGCGAAATCATTCTTGTCGATACTCAAGAAGAACTTGTCCAACTTGCGGATCAAATCGCGAGTGAACATGTTGAGATTCTGGCGCGCGACACTCAGTATTTTCTGGATCGTCTCCATAACTACGGAGCGCTGTTCCTCGGAGCTGAAACCAATGTCGCATTTGGGGATAAGGTTATTGGCACCAATCACATCCTACCGACCAAGAAAGCGGCTCGCTATACCGGTGGCTTATGGGTTGGCAAATTTATCAAAACTGTCACCTACCAGCGCTTAACTCCTGCTGCGAGCGTGGTCATTGGCGAATATGGCAGCCGACTCTGCCAACTTGAAGGCTTTATGGGGCATAAAGAGCAGTGTGATTTGCGTGTACGTCGCTATGGCGAAAAAGAGGAGGAACATGACTGATGTGAAACATACTCTGATACGAGAACAGGATTCGCATATCGCCAAGTAAAAACGTACTTTAAATTATCTCAAACCACTTTTCATCTACTCCCAAACCAAATGGTTTTTACAGAGTAGGGCAAGATAGTATGATTTGAGGCACAACTGCTTTAAAATCAAAAGCGCCCAAAACTAATGGGCGCTTTTTAAGGCTGTAGTGGGCATTATAAGACTCAATCCGAACATTCCACTAGTCTAAATCTCAAAACGGAATTCCTCAACTTTATCGCCTTTCCTCAATTCGTCAATATGGAACGCTTCTCGAACCGCGCATAGCTTTTAGCTTTTCGGTGATTGGGAGAGACTCAACCTCTCCCCAAACCACCTTGAAGGCTCGCTGATCCGTCCAGCAAGACTTCCGTAGAAGAGTGTAGCACACCTCCACGAAGTCCTTGCCAGCCGCAGCGATTTTCTTAATCGGTTTGTTGAGTGTTGTGGAGGAAATGGAAAAATGACCCGTGTTTTTGTCTTGACCAATCACAAAGGGGGTGTCGGAAAATCGACATCCGCTACCAATATCGCCTATGGCTTAGTCGGACTACTCAGGCGCTCTGGTGCTTCCAATTGTCGGGTACTGCTGGTGGATACGGACAGCCAAGCTCATGCTTCACTCGTCACGACTGGGCAGAAAGATTACGGTGCAGACAACAGCCTCTACACCGTCCTGATGGCAGATCGTAAGGAAGCTGCCAATGTTCTCTCGAATTGCCTTGTACAAAGCACATGGGATGATGACTTACATGTGTTGCCCGCTTCGCCCATGCTGGAAGGTGCAGAACGTGAGCTGATGGGTGTCGCAGGTGCACCTTATCGACTTGCCGAACCCTTAAGTCGGATCGCAAATCACTACGCCGCCATTGTGATCGACACACGCCCTTCCTTCTCTTTGATGACAGAGATGGGATTGCTGGCTGCTACCGATGCCATCGTACCGGTCGAACCGCGTTATCTGGAAACGGTCGGGTTGCTCTCGGTCATCTCCAAAATCAATGACATCCGCGAAGGTTGGCGACATCCGCATTTGCATGTCAGTGGCATCCTTGTCACCAAGATGGACACCCGTGTCAAAGGTCACAAACAACTCCTTGATGAGCTGAAGTCGCATAGTGTTTTGGGTCAGTTGGTTTGTGGGGTGATACCGGCCAATGAAGCCGTATCCTATTCGCATCACCATCATCTGAGCGTGTTCAACTATGATCCAAAGGCCTCGGCCAGCAAAGCCTATGCCCAGATGGTTGGCAAGTTGGTACGCGAGATTGCTGGGCAAAAGGCCGCAGTCGGATGAACAACAAGAAACGGCAGACAAATACCAGCCTTCTCGACACCATTACTGCTGACATGTTGGGTGGGAGCGGCTTTGACATCGCGGCAGACAACGGTTTGCGAGTTGAGCGGATTTTGCTGGAGATGGTTCGACCTGATCCAGTTCAGCCACGCCGAGTCCTGCCAGAGCGCATCTACCAAGTCTTCCACACGAATCGCATGACACCGACCCAAGCCCTGCGGGAACTTATCCAGACGGCTCAACTGGCTGCGAGACAAAATGGGCGACCATTCAGCAATGTCTTAGATTTGCTCGGCAATCCCGATGATGAAAAAGAAACAGAAGCACCACAACTCTCTCCAGAAGAACAGCTCGTGCGTGATTTAGTCAATCTGGCAGTGACCATCCGTGACGATGGGCAAGTCAATCCGCTCACGGTGGTCGACGCGACCCAAGGTGTTACACGCCTCTACCGCATCGAAACGGGAGAACGACGATATTGGGCAACATGGCTGCTGCGCGATTTCATCCCCGGCTATGAAAGCGACGGCATGATCCCTTGTATCATCATCCCCGCCGAACGAGCCTCCGCCTTTCGACAGGCCAAAGAGAACACCGCTCGTACCGGACTCTCTGCGATTGCCATGGCGCGCCAAGCAGCACTTCTGTTGCTTTATGTACACGGCTGTGAAATCCCTGACGGACCGGTGACACATGATTTCTACCGTCAAGCCCTCAATCTCGATTTGCGCGGCAAACGTGAATTTTCAACGGATATTCTGTCTGCTATGGGCGGAATCAATCGCTTCCAATTCAGTCGATACAAAGCATTGCTGCATTTGTGCGACGAAGCAATTGAGTTAGCGGATCGTCACGGTATTGAAGAAAGTTCTTTGCGCTATCTTCTCGATCTTTCATCTGAGGATCAAGTTGAGATGATTCGTCAAGTCGTCCAATTGGGACTCACCCGTAAACAAGTGCGTGACTTGATTGAGCATACTGAATCCAATTCTGGTGTTGAAGGTAGTGAAATCTCGAAAAGGGTTTTGCAACTAGCTCGGATTATGAAATCGATTGAACTCCCAGATGCACGAAATTTGGTTTCTGCACTATTACAACAAGAAGCAGATCCTGATGTAGTACGAGCACGTCTCAAGAGTCTCAGGCGACTCGTTGATGAGGCAGAAAATTTCTTAACTTCATCGTGAATTGTTGTCCCGGGACAACAATTCAAGAAAGGACATCAAGAATATGATCCGTGCGCCGCCTTAGAAAACAAAACCCACCAACGAACTATACAGGTGGGTGACGGACATTACTGATACATTGTGTGTGTGGTAACTCCAATGTATCACAGTCCTTCCTCCCCTGCAACTGAATAAACGCCTTTCAGTCCTGTTATTGAACGTGACTTCTGTTCAGTTTTGCTTGGAGGCACTCTATGAATGGCTATTCTGTAGTTGGCGCACTTGACCGCCAGTCTGATCTACTTGCACGCCTGCAAAATGTGGTTCGACAGCTCAATCGTTCTGATATTCGAACGGTCTCAGCGCTCATTGCGAAAGTGGTCGGCGATCAAAATGCTGGTTTGATGGCGGTTCGTCTTCTCCATTGGTTTCCAAAATCGAAGAAAATTGGTGGCTGGGTTTATAAATCGTGGCGAGATTGGAACGCCGAATGCAATTTGTCGCAAGCACAGGTCAAGCGCGTCCATGGTAAAGGCTTTTTGGAAATGATTGGCATTGAACGCACGATTTTGAAAGCCAATGGTACACCGACAGTTCATTATCGATTGGATGAAAATCAATTAATCGAAAAACTTGCTAAGTTTTTGAACATGATGCCCTTTCGCATCAAAATGTGGATGTGGACAGAAAAGCCTAACGAAGATGGTCAATCCAGCCCATCTCATGAAGCGGATTCAGACCAACTCAATGAGCCAACTGAGACCAACGAATTGGATAATAATGAGCCTATTCATTCGGCTGAAAGCGCCAAATCTATAACAGACTCAGACTCACAAACAAAACAGCAAAGTAACGATCAGTCTATACAACACAACCGCTATTCTGCTGCTGTTGTGGAAACTGAAAGAGAAGAGAAAAAAGAAATTCTTGTGTCACTCGGAAATTTCGGGGTTGAATACCTTAAAGCGAAGCAACTCATCGAAAAGTATGGCCATAAACGAGTTGCTGAGGTTGTTCAGCACACAAAAGACCAAGACCGCAAGAATCCAGCAGGCTACATCATTCGGGCGCTCGGAGAAAATTGGACATTTTGGTCAAAACCAGAGAAAGATGATTATGCCTGCGGGAATGGAGAGTCCTACATTACCGGGAAATATGCGGCGTTTATCCATCATTAAGGGACAATTTGACGCCGTTTTCGGAAGTCTGAAAGCTTTATAATGTCACTTTATGTTGGGTGCGATTCTTAGCAATGACGATTAGAGCTTCTTCAACCGTGTTCACAAAACCACCATTGCAGTTGAGATCGGTCTTTGTTGCCGTCGCTACAATATTAACGAATGCACCGACTAAGGTCGCTATGGAACGTTTGCTGACCATAACAACGATTCCCATATTGGGATATAGGCTTAATTTTTTCATGGTCGCTTTGAGATGAGGTAATGGGTTACCCGGTGGCAAACCCGCCCGATCATTAAAGATGAAATCGAGTCGATACTGGACTTTTGCTAATTCGTCAGCAAGATTGTCGACGGCTTCATTCCATTCTTGCCATGATACTGTACCGTGCATATCCAGATGCCCAATGGTATGGTCGTCGTCGTACCAACTAAAGGTGTATGGCATATTTGTCCTTCAAGCAGATTTGAATAGTCTCAGAAACGTAATTTCCGAAGCACTGTGTTTATTTATTCGTTTCATTATCAATTGTAACCGCTCTACGAGCTATCCTGAATGAAGAACGCTATTTTTCAACATGAACGATGGTCAGAAATTGATTATCACTTATTGAAATGTTTTGGAAACCAGCAGATATATAGGCAGTGTTATCAATCCGGTATCAACACAACTTTGCCCAGTGCTTCTCCGCTCTCGAGATAGCGATGGGCTTCAGCCGCAGCCGATAGTGGAAATGTCTGGCTAATAACCGGATTAATCTTCCCTTCCGCTAAAGAACGAACCAGTTGAGACAAGTCTTCACGATAACGATCACGCTGTCTTTCAGGAATCAATCCCACAAAACGGATCGATTTACCATCGGGTAGCAGAGTTAAAAACAGCATTTGTATCGCCGATGGGAGCAGTGCAATCGTTGGTTTATCGGCTAAAGATTGAATACCTGATAGCAGCAACCGTCCACCTTTGCGCAGGGTGCGGTAAGATCGTTTCCAATTGTGTCCGCCAATCGGATCAATGACGAGATCGACCCCATCACCGGTCAATTCTGCAATACGTGCTACAAAATCATCCTGTCGATAGTCAATGGGGGTCACGTTCAAGGTGCGAACAAAGTCGTGTTTGTTAACTGAAGCGGTACCGTACATTTCCAATTCGCACAGGTTTCCCAACTGCGCCAGCGCAGTACCAACCCCACCGCTGACACCATGTACCAGCAGTCGCTTCCCCGGTTGAAGGTTGCTAGCATGATGCAGCATGTGCCATGCCGTCCAATAATTAACAACCAGTACCACTGCACGTATGGCATCGACCTCATCTGGTATCGGAATGCAGCGCCATTCCTCGACGCAGATATGGCTGGAGTAACCGCCAGAATTCACCACCGCAACGACTCGCTGCCCGAGCGATAAAGCGGTAACACGGGTTCCTAGTTGGACGATAGTTCCGGCGATTTCAAAGCCCAGTACCAAAGGTATACGCGGTGAGCCGGGATGGGGTTTGCCTTTGCGAGCGATGACATCAGCCTGGGTCACGCCTGATGCTTCGACTTGAATACAAACCGCATCAGCTGCCAGTGGGCCAACTTCAGTTTCACGCACCGTCAGCACTTCAGGACCTCCAGATTGCTCAACCCATATTTGTTTGGCTTTCATAACGTGACCTTTAGGGCTTCATTTCGACTTGAATAACCACTAATTTAGGTGCAATTTCTTGAACACTGTTGATGTCTGGTTTGCCGTTATCCAACAGCTTAATCCCATAAATTTCAGCTTCAGGGCGATGCACTTGAACGATAAGCACAATGAGTGGAATCATCGTCTCAACATCAGTCAGTGCTGTAGCTTGGCCCTGATAATCGCGTCCTTTAATGCGCATCTCGACAGGAGCTGGTTGCTCGAAATTATGCCACCACTGGCGGAAGCGTTTTGTGAGGATGATGACGTTATTGCCTTCTTGGAGATACCCAACCGGCGTACTATAGCGTTTACCTGATTTTTGTCCGGTGAAACTGATTAACAGAATTGCTTTACTTATTACCCGGTGTACCACTGGCAGTCGCAAGAGGATAAACATCAATTGGTTCATCGCCGGTGGTGGTGTCCATGTCCAAGGCCGCACTTTTGTGTTCTCAGAAGCCATTCTGATTTCTCCCGTTTTAAGCGTATATTCCGTCCTTCATTTGCAGACGATTGAAAACAGGCTGTTAATTGCTAATGGCAGGCGCTTTCTTTAAGTAATGGTTATCTTTCAACTGCTTGAGCATAAATGCCGCCATGTCGGCACGCGAAATCCTTGAATGGATGTCGCCCACATACCCGACAATCAGAGCGCCTTGCGCGGGTTGATCGGTCAGCATGGGGACGCGCACAACCGTCCAATCCCTGTCGGATGCCTGAACCTTATGCACGACCTGCTGCATATCGGCAACCACATTTTTTGAAAGGACATTCAGGAGCAGCCCGAAGAAACGATCAATCAGTTTCGGTTTGTCCTGTGGTTCGCGCACGCCGGCACCAGCCGAGATGATGATCCGACGGACATTTTGCTGCTTCATGGCGGTCAGGATGGTGTCCATCCCCCGGCTAATTGTGAATTCCGGTTTATTACTACGCGGACCCAACACACTGATGACCGCATCCACACCCTGAACAACCGCTACAATACAATCGGCATCCAAAACATCTCCTTGTATAACTTTGAGGCGCGGATGCTGAATAGTCACTTTTGAGGGCGTACGGGCCAAGGTGACCACTTCATGTCCTTCATCAAGCGCCTGCTGAATAAGATGCTGCCCCGTTTTACCTGTTCCGCCGAATATGGCCAGTTTCATATAGCTCTCCTTTGCTCTCATTGTCTAAGATTTTTGTAGACCGGTCTACATAGAATTAACAAAAAAAAGAGATACTCCTACAAAGCGTGTCTCACAAGCGCATTAATTTCCTCGGCAACCTGCTCCAATGGTTCGATACTCTGACGGGTGCGGCAGAGAATGGTACCGCCCTCAATCGCTGAAATAATGAGGGTTGCTATAGGCTTTGCACGCGTTTCAGGAATCCCCCCAGCCAGAAGTTTGTCGGCAAATACTTGCTGCCATTCGCTATAAATGCGATCACATTCTTGGCGCAGGGTAGCACTTGTTGATGCCGTTTCCATGGCAATGGTTGTAATCGGCCCACCCGCCCGAAAACCTGACAATTTAACATTCAAGGCAATATTCTTGATGAAAATGCGGATGGCTTCAGCCGGATTTTCGACTTGGGCCAGATTTTCACGGATGCGTTGCAACACAATCTTACCCACGTGATTCACGGCTTCAATCGCTAGTTCTTCTTTACCGCCCGGAAAATGGTAGTAAAGCGACCCCTTAGGACTACCGCTTTCTTTAATAATCTGGTTGAGTCCGGTCGCATGATAGCCTTGCAATTCCAGTAAATCGCAGGTGGTTTCGATGATTTGATCGCGTGTAGAGGACATGGCTGATCCTAAATGTTCGGCTTGTTTCTGAGAATGAGTTGCCTAGCTTACACTTTAGGCTTGCCAGCAGTGCCGATAATCTTGTGCAAACCGGTCAAATGAAATGGCCGGGCGTCCTAAAACAGTTTCAACATCGTGCGTGATCTCTTTGGCATTACCCAGCCGTGTGAGGGTATAGAGAGCCGCTACAACGAGTGTATAGCCTAATTTGCGTCCGCTTGCAAGCTGCTTCCAGAGGAAATGAAAAACAGATGGATTGGTATAACGAATAGTTCGACTGAGCACCGAAGAAAGTTTGTCACTGACCTGAAAATAATCGAGTGCTTCCTTTCCTGTGAGCGTGTATTTGTGGTCTTCGTCATAGCCTACAGTTAAGGCACGTACGGCTACTGCCGCAATATCACGCACATCAATGAAACTCGTTTTAGCTTTGCCAACCGGTAGTGCAATTTCACCCTCATCCCTGATTTCAGCCGCCTGAGTGCTAGACAGGTTCTGCATAAAGAAACTGGCTCGCAGAAAAGTATAGTGAACGCCACTTGCCAAAATCATCTGCTCGATTTTATGATGCGGGACAATGGAGTTCTTCTCCACGCCTTGCAATGACAGAAAAACGATTTGCTTGACACCCATCTTGATCGCGGCTTGGATAGCCGGTGCAATGTCGCGCTGCACGTTAGACAACGCAGGCGGTCTGACCAAAAACAGCCGCTCAATTCCGGCAAAGATGGCGATATAGGTTTCTGGATCCAAAAAATCGAAACGGGTGATCTCAATATTATCTCCGAGCAACTGCCGCGCCTTATGTGTATCACGCGCGCCAACACGAAACGGGATACTCTCCGCTTGTAGTACCCTCACAACTTCACTACCGACATTACCGGGTGCTCCTGTGATGAGTATCTGAGGATTCATGTCAACGCTCCTATTTAACGGTTTATAGATTTTATTATACAGACTGGTCTATATAAAAGATAGTGAAGAATGTCACCATTTTGTCCGTTTGGTTCGGCAATCAGAGAATATTTAAAGTAATCGTTATACAGGGGCGACATTGAATCACTAGTTTTAGCGGTACTTAGCTCAGTCTTTCACTACCATAGTGTGAAGTGAACCACTTGAGCTATTTAATCATTCGGCCTAATTTCTCGCATTGAATCTGGTACCACATCTTACTAAAAAAAGGTATTTCTTAAGGCAACTAAATGTGAATGGAGAATATGCTGTTATTGAGGTGTGGTGAGAGAGTTCATATCAAGAATCAATAGTTCTTAAAATGATTTCTGCAAATGAAATAGAGGAAATAGAGCAATGGCTTGGACTATGCATTGGTACGATAACGTTCACACAATCGTTTTGTTTACGGTTGAAAAAAACTCAACGTGGAATGACTTTCATGATGCGATGAACCGCTATGCACAAGAGTTAGAAAACACTACTAAGAAAATTGACGTCATTATTGATGATCGATTCGGACTACCATCTGGTAGCTCATTACCCCATCTTAAAGTACAAATGAAGAAGTTAGAAAAATTTGAAAATTTTGGTCTCATTGTCTCGGTTAGCCGCCCTACAACAATGAGTTTTCTATTGAACATTATAGAAATGTCAAGTAAGTTTTTTGGCATAGCAATGAAAAAGGGTGTTATGGTCAAAACTATGCATGAAGCAATCAAGCTCATCGAGATTTCGCGCACACAGGCTCAAAG
>JACDGI010000771.1 GCA_013821665.1 Anaerolineae bacterium | reverse complement strand
GATCTGGCCTGCTGGCAGCGAACCCCGAAAATGGGCTTTCAACCCCATAAACGGCTGTGGATTCTGGAAAAAGCCACGGTTAAGTTTGCGGTCAATACTGCTGCGTTTGCCCTGCGCGCCGATGACGGTTCTGGCACGAATGGTTTGCTGTCCGATGGCATTCCGAATCGTGAGGCTGAAACCGTGTTCCAGATCGCCCTGAACATCAGTCACGCTGGTGCTGGTCATCAGATTGACTCCGCACGCGCGTGCCTGTTCTGCCATCAGATTGTCGAGCGCATAACGGCTGATGCCAATGCCCGCGCCCGGTAAGGCATTCGTCCATGTGGTTCCATCAGGTGCAATGATGTTGGCCGTATGAATAGCTGCGGGTTTGAGGGCTTGCAGTCCGGCAGATAAACCCAAATCGGCCAGCAGCACAGCACATTCGGGCGACAAAAACTCGCCGCAAACTTTATGGTGTGGGTACTTTTGGGCTTCAAATAAGGCAACACTGTGGCCGCGCTGCGCCAGATGGATCGCGGCTGAACAGCCCGCCAGCCCACCACCAATAATGGCGACATCAAAACGCTGCTCGCTCATTTCTCGGCCACCAGAGTCATGCGCCAACCGGGATGCCGGTAAACACGCGCGTTCGACAGTCCCGCCGCCTGTGCCAGAGAAAGCAGTTCATCCGGCGTATAGGCTCGTCGGATAGAAGCCATGCCGTCATGCTGCGTCAGGAAATTACGCGCGAAAATTGGCTGGCTGATTTTAAAGCCCACCATTGGCAGCCAACCGCGCGTCAGGTCACTCATGATGATGCCCTTGTTAGCGGATTGGAATGTCGCGGCCAGCAATTTTTTGACATTATCAGGCGAGAAATGGTGCAAAAACAACGACGATAAATAGTAATCGACGCTTCCCGCTTTAAAAGGTAATTGCATCGCGTCCGCTTGGATGCGCGTGTCAAATGGCGTGTCCGAATTGCTGCGGGTCAGCATCAAATTACGTGCCGACAAATCCAATCCCCACAGCTTGAGATCAATGCGGTGTTGATGCCCCCAACGGGTAATCGCCGCGCCAATATCACCCGCACCGCTGCCGATATCGACGATTGTGGTTGTACCTGCATGGGCCAGTAAGCGCGGATACAGATGCTGGGTAATCGCTTGGATGCCACCCAAATAGCGGTTGATCCGCCGCAAATCAGCGAAGTTGGCTTTGACATCCTCGTCCGTCCCGACTCCTTGATCCAAAAGTTCAGGGCTATCGACACGCGGCGGCACCCATAAAAAGGATGGTCTAAAAAAGTCGAATTGCTTGACGGATGACAATATTTTTTAACCCTATTTGGCCTCTTAAGGCTGACATTGTCTTCAACATAGGGAAAATGGATTAACCAATGAAGAGTGCGAAGTGAATGTTGGGGTATTGAATAGGGAAATTAGACAGCCGAAAGGTCTTTTAAGGAGCAGCAAAATAATCTGCCGTTAATCAAACCTCAAAATAAGGACGCTAAGAGTTCATTAGAGATACTACTGACCAGTTAAATATATCGGTAATGGTTGCAAAGTACGTAATGCAACAAAATTTTTGCATTTGCTCCCTTCCCCTGATGACTTGGTGAAGGGCTGGGGTTAGGGGTACTTTCATTACATACTACTTGACCACTACCAATATCTCGCTGCAACGCATGTTCTCAATTCGGTATGGATCTTCCCTGTGCTATTGTTGAATATGATGTTGCATTTAAGATGTAGTACAAATTACCGTCGTGAACAGCTATTTCCGCATATCAATTTATAGAGATACACTGCTCAACGGAAATAGGGTAAGGGAATAAATTGTGGTTCATGTTTTACTGGTAGAAGATAACCCCGACATATTAGCCAATATAAGCATGGCATTGGAAATGAATGGCTATGCTGTGAATCAGGCAGCAAATGGTCAGCAAGCGCTCGATTTTCTAAATGCCAATCCAACAGCGCCGGACATCATTGTCAGCGATATATCCATGCCGTACATAAACGGCTATGAATTGTTAGCCGCTTGCCAGCAGCACATTGAATGGAGCGGTATCCCTTTTATTTTTCTGACAGCTCTCGGCGACCGTAAAGATATTCTCGCGGGAAAAAAACTAGGTGCTGACGACTATCTGGTTAAACCCTTCCGGCCTGATGAGTTGGTAGTCGCCATTGAAAACAAGCTGCGCCGGATTGACCAAATAAAAGCCAACGCCGAAAGTAAATTAGACCAAAACCGGCGCGAACTGCTCACCCTTATATCGCATGAACTTCGTACACCGTTGACGGCAATCTACGGCGGTACGGAAATGTTGGCGGATAGCCTCATCAATGTACCGGATTCGATGTCACAACGGATGCTCAGCCTTGTACAATCCGGGGCTAAACGGATGCGCCGCTTGGTCGATCAAATTGTTCTCATGACACAGTTGGATAGCAAAAGCTTAGGCCAGTCGTTAGCAAACAACACGCACCAATATGATATGAAGTTCATCATTGAACGCGCCTATACCTTGCTCGAAGAAGAATGGCAACCGGATATGCCTGCGGCAACCTTCAATTTTAACCTATCAGACGAGCCTGTCATGGTCATTGGTAATCCCGATTTTCTGGTGATGATGGTGAGCGAAGGCATCCGTAACGCGGCCACATTCTCGCCCAAAGGTGGGCAAATCGATGTCGAGCTGCTGCAAAATGGGCCGTTCGCATTTGTCACCATTACCGATCATGGCCCCGGAATTCCAGAAGAGGATTTGCCGCGCGTATGGGAGCGTTTTGTACAAGTTAACCGCGAGAAGTTTGAGCAGCAAGGCATGGGCTTAGGGCTTTCGCTCGCCCGTGAAAGTGCCCGCTTACACAAAGGCGATTGCACCATTGAAAGTATGGTCGGGGTTGGCACACGTTTAGTGTTGACATTGCCGCTGGCAAATATTCAAAACCAGTAGCTATCGATCTGCCGACTTCATCATCTCATCTAGGCGGCGCTGCATCTCGGCAGGGGAGACCTCTTCAATCGGGGTATCAATATTCCACATATGCCCGAACGGATCAACGATTCGGCCCTGCCGCAAGCCATAAAATTGATTCATAACCGGATATTGGACGACCGCACCGGCTGCCACTGCTTGGTTGACCGTTACATCCACGTCCGGCACGCTCAAATCGATGCTAACAGGACTGCCGCCTAAGGTTTGTGGGCTTGGTGAACCGGTTTTGGGTGACTCTTCCGCCACCACAAACAGCGCCTCACCGATGCTCAACAGGGCATTCACCACTTTGCCATCAGGATCGGTCAGCCGCCGCAGTTCGACCGCGCCGAATGCCTGCTGATAAAACGTAATGGCGCTGGCAGCATCTCGAACACGCAAGTTGGGTGTCGCCCGAATTTTGAAGTTGGAGTGGGTGAGTTCGGTCATCATTGTCTCTCCTTTTGGCTAAAATAGTCTATACTAAGGCTAGTACAAATATTCTAACCCGTCAACCAACCGGATAACATTGTGAACTGCACTGAACCCGGTTTTGAGGTCGGACATAAACCCGCTACACTGATAAGCACTTGCAACAATGGAGAGTCTGAATGAAGCTCAGTGAATTGCGTCCTAATTTGTGGTTAACCGAATTAAACCTCGATGATTTTGATGTGCGTGGTGCGGTCATCATCGGCGAGAATCGTGTCATGGTGTGGGATACGCTCTCGCACCCGCGTGATATGAAAC
>JACDGI010000770.1 GCA_013821665.1 Anaerolineae bacterium | reverse complement strand
GGATTGGGGATTGAGCGCCCCAAACCATGTGTTAAAAATTGGTGCGAAAGCAATAATCGGCACCGAGTTAGCCGCAATCGCTAAGGGCATCAAAGCCTTGCTAAAGTTGGTGAAGCGTGCCGAAAGCATGCCTGTGAGTATGCCTAAGCCGCAGCCCCAGATGAAGCCACACACCGCGTTCTGGAAGGTATTCCAGCCGACGGTAATCAATTGATCGTAGAGTGTCAGCAGCTTGGCAATAATCACCGACGGTTTGGGCAGCAAAAACTGCTGCACATTGAAAACAGTCAGCACGACTTCTAGCAGGACAACCACAACAATCGCCACCAGCAGTGGCGCGGCATTTCGCTTGATGGCTGAGACATAAACCGGTATCCGCGTCCACGGTGACAGCAGCATGATCACCGACACAATCGACATGTATTCCAGAAAACTGCTAATGTTCAGGGCATTTTGTAGCGCGGGTAAAGGTGAATCTGCCGTGACCTCACCGTGATAAATATTTTGTGCCACACCAAGGAAGGCTGCCAGCACATTGAACTTGAAGATCACATCCAGCAGAATATACACGGTATAGACCACCAGCACACCCACAGCCAGCAGTCTGCCTTTATCTTGCCGCAGCCATGCCCAGCGTCCGGCCAGCACATAAACGCACACGGCTAGGGCTACCGCTAACACTGGCTGAAGGGTGGGATTGCGCCACGCTTGCCCGAATTGCAGTTGTAGTAGCAGCGGATTTTGCAGGTGATAAGTGATAATGACGAGGCACAAGGCCGCCAGCGCCACGAAATCGCGCGTGAGTCGCTTCTCGCTGCGGTCAACCTTCACATCATCGAAGGCCGTTGTACCCGGTTTCACACCATCCGTTTGTGTGATGTTCAGTGTATCGGTCATCAGGTTTCCACTCCGAAGCGTAACGCATTACGCACGCGCGTACTCAGGTGGAAGAAGTCCTCCATCTCACGCGTTTCCGAACTACGCGGTTGCGGCAGTGGAATATCAATGATCTCCGACAAGCGCCCCGGACGCGGTGACAGCACCACCACTTTGGTCGAAAGGTAAACGGCTTCGGCAATGCTGTGCGTCACGAAGATGACCGTCATGCCGTCGATTGTCTTCCAGATGCGCAGCAGTTCGTTATTCATGCGTTCGCGGGTCATTTCGTCCAACGCGCCGAAGGGTTCATCCATCAGTAAAATTTGCGGCTCGAAGGAGAGAGCACGGGCAATACTCACCCGCTGCTGCATACCGCCCGACAACTGCCACGGATATTTATCTTCGAACTCGCTCAGTTCGACCAACTTCAACATTTCACGGGCGCGGCGGTCACGTTCCGGCTTGGGATAATTCATGATCTCCAGCGGAAGCTGTACATTCTTGAGGATGCTGCGCCAGTCGTAGAGGGTGGCGTTCTGGAAAACCATGCCATAGTCGCGGTCTTTCCGCGATTGTGCGGCAGTTTTATCATTGACCGTCACCGTGCCTGAACTCGGTTGGATCAAATCAGCGATCACACGCAGCAGTGTACTTTTGCCACAGCCCGACGGCCCGATGAGCGAGATGAACTCGCCTTTTTGAATATCAAGGTTGATGTTATCCAGCGCCAGCACCGAACCGGAGTCTGTCCCCTGAAAACGTTTGGTGAGGTTTTGGATGGAGATGATGGGAGTCACGTTATAACCTTTTATTGATCTGTAAGGGCGCAAGGCCTTGCGCCCCTACCCGTTAATCTGATTCTTTAACTTGCCAGCGCACAATAATCCGTTCCAACAGCGCCATCGCACCAAACAATAGGATGCCAATCACTGCCGATGTAAAAATCGCGGCCCACAAACGCGGCGGTGATTGGTTGTAAAATTGGGTGAAGTTGAGTAGGGCGATACCGAGACCGTTTTGGATACCGGATGGCAGTTCTCCGATAATCGCACCAACGATACTGGCTGTGGCTGAAATTTTGAGCGCTGTGAAGATATGCGGCAAAGCATTCGGCAGCCGCAGCTTCCATAAAATCTGGCGACGTGTGGCCGCATAGGAGTGCATCAGTTCTAGTGAGGTTGCGGGCACATCCGTTAGACCACGCAGTGTATAAATCGTCACCGGAAAGAAGGTCAGGTAAGCCGCGATAATCGGCACGGCTAAACCCGCTTGTCCGATTTGGCGCATCCAGATCACCACCATAGGGGCAATTGCCAGAATAGGAATGGTCTGCGAGGCGATGACATAAGGCAGCACGCCCTTTTGCATCAATGATGAATGGGCGAACACAACGGCCAGCAAGAAGCCCAACAAAGCGCCAATGCCAAAGCCTAACAGCGCCTCACCCAGCGTGAAAATACTGTAATTAATCAACGTTTGATACAAGGGCGGCCCGTTACGTTGTGCAGGGAGAACGAAGGCTTGCAATATATCCGGTAAATGTGGCAGCTTGGTGTCATTGAAAATCGAAAGATCAATCGTCGAACTACCCACAGCCAGCTTATAACCGTTGCTTTTGCCGAAACTCTTTGCACCTTCCCACAACAGCACAACCAACACAATCAGTACCAGCATGGTCAAGATCGTTTTGAGGTTGGCGCGATCCGGCGGGGGATTATCCGCGCGGGTGGCAGGTATGGCAGGTGCGGTATCGCGGACAGTTTCGGCCATGCAATTCATCTTCTCTAATTAGCAATATTTGCTGTACAAGCGACTGATGAGTGTCTAAACAATAAGGAACTATAGCTAAAGTCTCTGGTTCACGAACGAATTGAGATTTTACAACTCACCCATAACCTAATCCAATTGGTAGTTGTGCCTATCTTACGAATTATTCTATTGGTTAGTTTAGTGATTTTACCGCTTCTAAGGCGCACGTCAAATCTTAGCGCCCTGCAATCTTCATAATATCCGCAGGGTGGGTTAGACAAATGATACAACGTTAAGGTATGGACGCTTAAAGCCATCGCATAATGAAAGTAATAGTGTCTTACATCGAATATTTGAACGTTTACAAAGCAGGCACACAAATGGCGACGGATGAAATTAAAATTGGTGCGTTAGCAACCTTGGTTGGCCCCTATGCGGGTGGTGGGCAAGACGGACTGCGCGGTCTGGATATGGCTGTGGCCGAATTCGGTGGGGAAATCGCGGGCAAAAAGCTCACAGTCTTTAAAGAAGGCACTAACGCCATGCCCGAAGATGCCGAAAGCATGGCAGATGTTTTGATGGAACACTATAAAGTCGATTTTATGATCGCGCCGCTTTCCGGTGACGAAGGTTTAGCCATCCGTGATTACGCCAAACGTTACCCTACCAAAACCTTTATCAATGGTATCGCTGGCGCACAGGACATCACCTTGCGGGACTCCGCATTGAACTTCTTCAGTTTCACCAGCAACGGTGTCCAGTGGATGTCCGGCCTAGCCGAATATGTGTACGACGTGCAGGGTTATAAACAGGTTGTGACGCTGGCCGAAGATTACAGTTATCCATATGGGCAAGTCGCCGGATTCTCGCTTCAGTTCTGTAAAATGGGTGGCAAAATCATCAAACGCTACTGGGTTCCATTAGGAACCGATGACTACAGTGCTATCGTGGCGGATATTCCGGAACAGGTGGATGCCATTTTCCTCGCGCTCGGTGGCACGGATGCCATTAACTTCCTCAAACAATATGATGCTACAGGCCGTCAGACTCCGTTGATTGGTGGGACACTCTCGGCAGATCAAACGGTTCTGGGCACACGCGGTACAC
>JACDGI010000769.1 GCA_013821665.1 Anaerolineae bacterium | reverse complement strand
CAGTTTAACAATGTGATGTCGGTTGATCGAGAGCTTTGGTTGCAAGAAGTTCTGTCCCACGAAGAGCTATTCGTCAAGTTGTATGACCGTCTTCCGAAGGAACTGGTTGCCATCCGTGAATTGTTACTATCAGGTCTCTGGCGATCACCAGAACACTGGGAAATTAGCCACGAGTAAGTCACAATCGGATGCCTGAATATCATTGAGTAAACACTAGGGCGGCCTCACTGGTCGCCCTTTGTTATGTTATAATCTACACGCGAAATATACCTAAATGGAGATGAATAGAATGGCTCGCAGCAAAGTTACTATTGTCGGCGCGGGTAACGTGGGTGCAACATGCGCTCACTGGATCGCGACCCGTGAATTAGCGGATGTTGTGCTGGTGGATATTGTTAAGGGTGTGCCTCAGGGTAAGGCTTTAGACCTGCTCGAATCGAGCCCCGTTATGCGTTTCGATTTAAAGATCACTGGAACCAACTCATACGAAGAAACAGCCGATTCGGATGTTGTTGTTATTACGGCAGGTGTGCCGCGTAAGAAAGATCCTGTTACGGGACAGTTCCCAAGCCGTGATGATCTGGTGAAGACCAACCAGAAAATTGTCGGTGAAGTGACTCGTGAAGTCGTTAAATATTCGCCCAATGCTGTCATCATCGTGGTGTCGAACCCATTGGATGCTATGTGCCATGTCGTTCTGAACGAAAGTAAATTCCCTTCGGAGCGCGTCATTGGTCAGGCTGGTTCGTTGGATACTGCCCGTTATAAAACCTTCATTGCGCAGGAACTCGGCGTGAGCATCCGTGATGTACATGGCATGGTTTTGGGCGGACATGGTGACACAATGGTTCCACTGCCACGCCATACCTCGGTTGGTGGTATTCCTGTTCGTGAACTCATGGCCGAAGATAAGTTACAGGAAATTATCAAGCGTGCGCGTAATGGTGGTGGTGAAATTGTCGGTCTGATCGGTGTGAGCGCTTGGTATGCACCTGCCGCTGGTGTGGTCGAAATGGTTGAAGCTGTCGTGCGCGACCAAAAGCGTGTAATCCCATCCGCAGTATTGCTAAACGGACAGTACGGTTATAATGGTTTATACATCGGTGTACCCGCAGTGTTGGGTGCAAAAGGTGTCGAAAAAATCATTCAAATGGAATTGAACGACGAAGAAAAAGGGATGCTGGAAATCAGCGCCAAGGCCGTTCAGGATGTAGTGGGTATTCTGGGATACTAGACCTACCGCGAATTCTATCTTAATATAGGGACGATGATGATAATCTCGCCCCTATTTGTCGTAAGTGTTGGATAGTGAAGAGGTGATATGTCCCGGATCATTGATTTGAATAGTGGTAAGGCAATGGTCGTCACCGATTTACACGGTGCATGGGATGCGTATCAGCGGTTGCGCGATTTATTTTTGGAACAACAGGCCAAGGGCGAAGTTGATCACTTCGTTATTTGCGGCGATCTTATCCACAACGAGGGTATGGAAGAGGTCGATGCCAGCCTCGATATGTTGTTGGATGTCATGGCTCTCCAAGCCGAGTTGGGAAAAGATAAAGTTATCATGCTGCTCGGCAACCACGAGCTGCCGCACATATACGGCCTCACATTGGCTAAAGGCTCGGTGGAGTTTACGCCGCGCTTTGAAAGTGCTTTAACGCGCCTTGATCAACGCTATAAAATCGCCATTAAACGCAATGAAGTACGCATGTTTTTGGCTGGTCTGCCGTTTTTTGCGCGTACAAAGGGTGGTGTGCTGATTACTCATGCCGGTGCTGCTTCGGATGTGGCATCAACCAAGCATGTGGAGCGTTTGCTCAATTTAGACCACGATGAATTGATTGGGCTGGCTGATCGCGAACTGAAAAAGTTCGATATTGGCAGCTTACAGCGTGGTTATTCGCACTTTACAGGCATCTCCTACGACGAGCAAGCCAAGCATTATCTTTCCGTCAGTGGCGTGAATGATCCGCGTTATAACGAGTTACTGCGCGTATTGTTCCTCAGTGGTCAGAATACAGATTTTGACCTGATGTGGAATACGCTATTTTCTCAGAATGAGTTGGATGTCGGCGAGTCGGCTTATCTGAAGACGCTCAAGAATTTCCTCAGTTACTTCAGCACGGTTTGCAAAAGCGAACTGCGCGTTTTGGTGTCCGGCCATATCAGTGTCAAAGATGGTTACGCCGAAATTGGCAAGCAGCAGCTTCGAATGGCAAGCTGTACGCACGCTTTCCCACGCAAGTCAGCCCGTTATTTGCTTTTGGACTGCGAAAAAACCATCAATTCGTCGGAAGATTTGCTTCCCGGTTTACGCTATGTATTTGAGAATGGCGATCAACCGGCCACTGGGGCTGCGAGTGTCGCACCCATGAAATCAGCCTGACCTCTGATAAACTCTTCAACCGACATGGCTTTGCGTCCCGCTAACTGAATGGTGTGTAGGCGTAATAAGCCGTGCCCTGTGCCAACCGCGATACCATCTGATAGCTTGATTACTCTACCCGGCGCTGCTGATCCTTCTACGACGCTTCCGTTTATGATTTTGAACTGCTGGCCTTTGAAGAAGCTGAATGTACCCGGCCACGGGGTAAACGCTCGTATCAGGCGTTCAATGACTTGCGCCTCCTGTGACCAGTCGAGATTGCCTTCTTCTTTTTTGACCTGCGGCGCAAAAGTTACGCCCTCTTCCGGTTGTGGCTGGGGTAATATCGTGCCGTTTAAGTAACCCGGTAAAGTTTCCATCAGCAGTTCCGCACCTAATACGGATAACTTGTCATGAAGTGATTCGCCTGTTTCGTCGGATACGATTGGAATTGCGCGCATCCTCAACATTGGCCCTGTATCTAGGCCAGCATCCATTTTCATGATGGTCACGCCTGTTTCAGCATCTCCCGCGCGGATGACCGCTTGAATGGGCGCAGCGCCCCGCCAACGAGGGAGGATCGAGGCATGAACATTGATTGAGCCGTGCTTCGGAATATCCAACACACTCTGCGGCAGAATCTGTCCAAAGGCGGCCACCACATAGACATCCGGTTGCCATTGCTTCAACTCGGCAATGGCTTCTGGCCGACGTAAACGTTCCGGCTGTAAAACCGGAATGCCATGATTGAGCGCGACCTGTTTGACTGGTGAGACATGGATTTGTTGTTTGCGTCCGGCTGGACGGTCAGGCTGTGTGACAACACCGATGACAGTGTAATGTTCGATGAGGCTTTGCAAAATCGGGACTGAAAAATCAGGCGTTCCCATAAAAACAAGAGAGGTCATGTGGCTGCTCCATCCGGGGTGGTTGTACTGCGTGCCCTGAAATGCTAAACTGTGCATTCTGAACAAGCAGAGTATCGTATCGCAAAGACTTCACAAAACATTATTCTAATTGCTGGATGCACATGTGTCTACATTATCAAAACGCTGGGTTACTGCCTCGCCTGCACCGCCCGAATTTCTGAGTCGCTATCCCGATATGGGGAGCGTGTTAGCACAGGTTCTTTATAATCGCGGCTTTACAGATTCAACCGAAGCCCAACAATTTTTAAATGCGGATATGGAACTTTACAATCCATTCCAAATGAAAGGGATTAATCAGGCGGTTGCGCGAATTCGACAAGCCATTAAATTACATGAACCGATCATCATTTACGGCGACTTTGATGCCGATGGTGTTACATCTACCACATTGATGGTGCAAACACTCACGGCCCTTGGCGCGGTTGTTAAACCCTATATCCCGCAC
>JACDGI010000768.1 GCA_013821665.1 Anaerolineae bacterium | reverse complement strand
CGCTTTAATCACTTCTTCGGCACTAATTAGTCCAAACTGTAGCTGATTGGCGGCGATCAAATCCACACCAACGGGTTCATCTCCATTTTGAAGCTGAACATCCAGATTGGCTTCTTTAAAGCCTCCGTTTTCAAGCGCGACATAAACTGGCGCGAACTGAATATCCGGTACGTAGGTCAGAAAAAGGGTCTGCTTAATGGGTTCGGTTTGGGCATGGACACCCACTACGGTTAACAGCGAAAACATCAGGACAACGACAACTGCTCTTAATCGACGCATATTCACATTACTCCAATGACACCATTGTAAGGACGAAGTTACCCAACAAAGCCTTAGGAACGAAGGGCACGCTTTTGCCAGCTCAGCACAAATCGTTCTAAGAAAGAAACCAAACCATAGAGAAAACGGGCAATTATCGTCAAGGTGAGAACAGCAATAATCACCAAGGGCGTATCATATTGGCTGCGAGCCAGATTAATCAGGAAACCGAGTCCAGCATTGGCGCTGACAAATTCACCGACGACGGCACCGATGACAGCCAATGTCGCGCTAATCTTCAGCCCACTGATTAGCACAGGCATAGCGGCAGGAATTTCTAACTTAGTGAAAGTTTGCCAACGAGTCGCCCGCATGGAGAGCATGAGATCACGGAGGGGCTGTGGTACTGTGCGAATGCCGACGATGGTATTCATCAACATGGGGAAAAATACGATGAGCGCTCCGGTCACAATTTTGCTGGTAGGGCCACTGCCAAACCAAATCACCAACAAGGGTGCGTAGGCGACGACGGGAGCGGATTGAACAGCCACAATAATTGGCGAGAGAAAATCTTCCAGCAACGGGGTTTTGGCAATCATATAACCGAGCGTGACCGCGAAGATGAGACCGACAAGTAAGCCCGCAATGACGTTGCCGAAGGTCACACCAGCATGGTAGAACAATGAGCCATTACTAATGACTTGAATGCCCTTGTTGACGACCTGTAAAGGCGAGGGGATGATAAATATCGGATAGATGTTGGCGCTGACAATCAACTGCCAAACGATGATACCGATAATGACCGTAAACAGGGGAATCAATTGGCGTGCGCGACGCATCGACAAGCGGCGTTTGCGTGGCATCACAGTGGGCACAGAATTGATGGTCTGAGGAAGGATGCTTTGGCGCATAAAAAACCCCATCGGCTAACTAGAAGCTCAACGGGGCGTGGATACTCAAATAAACTGGAACGTCACGACGAACAACTCAAGAACTTAAGTTGTGGTCGCAAGCCAAAGTATAGATGAGCAACGCTAACAAACTTCCATACCCTAAATAGGTAGGAAATGTTAGCACCTTCTTTCATCCAGACTTTCACTGTCGGCTCTGGCTTGTTACCAGATCCACCGTCATGGCCGAAGCTATGATGCACCAATTTGAGTAGTCGGAAGTGATTAGCAGATTGCAAATTGGTGACTCGGGTCGCGGGCTTGATAGAAACTATCATACCGCCGGTAGGGGGTTTCACCCTGCCCCGAAGGTTTGCTATATTCAATTGAAGGCAGTATAGCAGAAAGAATATTAGAATTGCAATAATTCGAAGATGTGATTAGGTGTGATTGGTTTCTTCTTCGGCACGCCCTAGTGTGAAAACGAACTTGCCACCTTTGGTCTGGCTCTGGCCTACTGCCCAGATTTTGCCACCATGCGCCTCGACAATATGTTTGCAGATGGCAAGACCGAGGCCAGTGCCTTCTCCACCGGAACGGGAAGAATTCACCTGATAGAAGCGTTCGAAGATCCGCTCCACTTGATCGTCAGACACGCCGGGGCCTTCGTCGACAATCTGAACCGTGACCTCTTCTTCAGTCGCAGAGGTGGATACGGTAATTTTGCTACCTTTTGGCGACCACTTGATGGCGTTGTGTAAGAGGTTAACAATCACGCGGCGGATGAGATCCCAATCGCCCCAGACACGCAATTTCTTGGGCACTTCAAAAGTGATCTTGATGTCTTTGAGGCTGGATTGATCTTCCATACGATCCACAGCATCTTCAACGAGTGGACGCAAATCCAATTCGACCATGCGGACAATCGACTGACCGGATTCAATCATCGACAAGTCCATCATTTCCTGAATGACCCACAAGAGGGAGTCGGTTTCGCGGGCGATGGCCTGTAAGCTGGAAATACTGCGCTTGCGCTTGGGTTTTTCATCTTCATGAAAGAGCGAGTCGATGATGATTCGTATGTTGGCAACGGGCTTGCGTAACTCGTGGGAAATATTGGCGACCATATCACGGCGGGCACGATTCAGGCGAACTAAATCGCTGACATCTTGCAATGCCAGCCCAATAAAGCGGTTGCCTTCGCGCTGAATAACCTGTGCGCGAACGCGGTAATGATGCTTATCAATGATAATTTGCTCCTCGAATATCTCTTCTTGATATTCAAGGGCGCTGAGTACAACCGCTTCGAGTTCCGGTGAATTGGTGACCGTAACTAAGCGCTCCCCAATGGGGCGCTGGCGTTCAAACAGTTCTTCGGCCGCGTTGTTGATGGCGATCACTTCAAAATCGGCGTTCAAAACCATTAAGGCTTCGTAGGCCGAATTTGATAACGTCAGCATGAGTGCCTGTTTATATGCCCAATCTGTTTCTTGTTGTTCCACTTGTTTTACCCTTCAAAACGGTAGCCAACACCGCGTACAGTCACAATACGTCGTGGATTTGAAGCATCTTCTTCGAGCTTTTCGCGCAACCAGCGGATGTGAACATCAACGGTGCGCTTGTCCACGAAATAGTCGTAGCCCCAAACTTTTGTGAGGATCAGATCACGCGAAAGGACAACACCTTTATTACGCATGAGTTCGGCAAGCAGATCAAATTCTTTGTTGCTGAGCTTAACTTCTTCACTGGCACGGTAAACGCGGCGGCCAGTCAGGCTGACCTGCAAGTCGTTGGAGTTCAGTTCATCCTGTGCAATCTGGCGACCTGATGGACGACGCAGCACGGCACGAACACGCGCCAAAAATTCACCAAGGGCAACGGGTTTGACCACATAATCATCGGCACCACTTTCGAGGCCGACAATTTTATCGACTTCAGTGCCACGCGCAGTGACCATGATGATCGGAATGTGATTCGTACCGGGGTCGCGCCGAATAATACGGCACAAACTGAGTCCATCTAAACCGGGGAGCATGATATCCAAGACAACCAGATCAGGATGATCCTGTCGGACTTTTGCCAGCCCATCTTCACCGTCACCAGACAGGGTGACGCTATAACCTTCTCCCTTCAGTTTCTCGGAGAGATTATTCGCCAGAGTCATTTCATCTTCAATTACCAAAATCTTCGGCATATCGTTATGATCTTTCATTGTGATTAACACCTCACCTTAATCTTATCAACAGATTATTAAATGCCCGATATGCTTTCTTTAATTTAACTTAATCTTTTAAAGATCTAACACCCGCCAAAGAAGTAGCGGCTTGTACGGCGCTGCGGATGGCCTGAGCGACTGCCTCGGCAGCAAAAGCACCGACTGCATTGACATTAGCAGGGATTTGCCCGGTGGCTAAAGCGAAAAGTGTGTCGCCATCAAACATAGTATGTGCGGGACGAATAGCTTGCGCGATGCCATCATGTGCCATTTGAGCAACTTTATTCACCTGCTCTTTGGTCAATTTAGCGTTAGTCGCGACTACACCAATAACGGTATTGCCTTCAGTAGGCGTGTCAACCATACGGGACATCATACGCATCATATT
>JACDGI010000767.1 GCA_013821665.1 Anaerolineae bacterium | reverse complement strand
GTAAAGGAGTCCGGTGCGTACGCGCTGACCGTCAGCGGTATGATAACCACCCATATCACGGAAGTTGATAACGCCATCGACATCCATGATGCGACCGGGAAGGTCATCGGGAAGACGAGTGATGAGTGACTGCGGATCAACATGTTCAAACTGGTTGCGACGGTTGATGAAGGCAGCAAGGCCAGCAACCGCTCCAACTGCACCAAGGGTTACACCAATCCATTTTTTCACGGCGAGTCTCCAATGCGTTCTGCGGCGAGTTTCACGCCGATAAAATTGCGGGCGACGGGGCCAACTTCGAGTTCTGCCAACGAACCGGAAACAAATAAACCGGGTGACCAGCACAACCGTTGATCGACAATCGGATAACCATCAGCAGCCTGTGGTAAAGCATATTGATTGATGGCTGCATCCAGCCATGTGCCACCGGGTCGTGTTGTCTCGAAGCCACTGGCTAGAATAACACGGTCAGCGGCGAGAGTTTCACCACTGAATAACTCAAGTGTCATGTGTTTTGATGACTTACTGTTCGTTAGGCTTACGCCTGTTACTTCATCTATACGGAGATCGAGCAGACCGTGTTGCGTGGCTTGGTCTAAGTCACGGGCGACATCAGAGGGCATTGAGCCCCGATGACGAGCAGCACGGATCATATCCCTACGGCGGGCAGTGTCGGTTTCGGCGTGATAAGCATCGAGATATTGGTGGGTAATCCAGCCAAGATCCGAATCAAACTGGTGCAGACGTGCGGGATGGCGCATCAGCAGCGTCACCGAGCCGGGGGATTCGAGTGAAAGCGTGGTTGCGACCTGTGCGGCAGTGATACCGCCTCCAACGACCACGGTTTTACCTTGTGGAGCGGCGCGGACGTAGGCAGGATCAAACAGATGGTGGATGTTTGCGCCAGCCTCGTGAGCGTCTTTTGCCCACTGCGGCCAAAATGGACGCTCGGTGTTACCGAAAGCGAGGATCACATTTTTAGCATCAAGACTGCCGGATTCGGTTTCGATACGCCAGCCATCAGCGTGACGCTGTAAGCCTTGAGCACGTCCGGTGAGGCGTAAGGCTTCCAGATGATAGCGGTCGATGAGCAGTTGGCTGTGGATATTAAAGAGCGCCAGTGATGGCCGTCCATAAGGTTCGATGAAATCGGCAAGCGGTTGTCCAGCGCGGGTACGTGTAAATGAAATCAGCGAAAAGGGATCGAAGTGCAGGTTATGAGCGTGTGATGATCGCAGATAACGCATACCGGTGTTGGCGGTGAAATGCTGCCAGAGTGCCAGCGGCTGTGGAAACGGATCAAGCACATGTAGGCGATCCGCAGGAATGCCTTTACGCTGCGTCAGGAACAGCGAAAGGTAAGTCCCGTGTATACCCCCGCCAATAATTAACCAATCAAGCATGAGAAATCCCATCCATTTTTTATGCGCTACAGGTAATCATAACACATGAGTTGAGGGAGAAAGGGAGTCTGTGCGAAGTGGCGAAAGAACGTCAGTACAGCGTCGTTCAGGATTCAGTTTGCGTCTTTCCATTCTGTGGCTGAACTGGCAGACGAACAACGAAGGTCGTACCCTGACCGGAAGCGCTTTCGCAAGCAATTGTTCCACCGTGCGTATCTACACTTTCTTTCACAATCGCCAAACCTAAACCTGTGCCTTTGATTTTGGCAGTGTTACTGGCACGGTAGAAGGGTTCGAACAGGTGCTTTTGATCGTTCACCGGTATGCCGATGCCTTGGTCGCTGATTCGAATCACGGCCTCGTCACCCTCTCTGCACATCTCTAGCTGAACGATCCCACCTTCAGACGAATATTTGATCGCGTTGGAGAGTAGATTCACGAGGATATGCTGGAGCAGTTGCGCATCACTTTGCACATCGCCTAGATTGCCATGCGTGGAGAAAATGTAGTGGTGAGTGATCTTATCTGTCAATTGAATTTGCTCAAATAATTTTTGGCAGAAGGTAGCAATGTTCATAACTTCGGCATTAAATTGCAACTTTCCGGCGTGCGCTTTACCCAACAGAAGGACATCATCTAGCAGGGAAGTGGCGTAGAAAACTTGTTTTTCAATATTGTGGAGCTTTTCCAGCCGTAATTCTGCCGTCATGCGGTCAGAGTAATGTTCCAGACTTTCCTTTGAAGACAGGATAACCTGTAGTGGTGTGCGGAATTCATGTGACATTTTGGCAATGAAACGCTCTTTCAATTCAAGCACTTCGCGTTCTCTATACACTTCCATGCGGGTATGCTCTGCTTCAAGCCGTGCTTGTTCGAGCTGCTTGCGATCTGTATCATCAATGGCGATGGTCAAAAGGCAGGTTTCCCCTTCAATTTCAATAGTCTGGAGCGAGACAATCACATCGCGGAGGTCGCCCAATTTTGTTTTCAGCTTGAGGTCGATGTTATATGCGACACCCTCTTCCGCCAAAGCCTTGAACACCTCTGGACGTTCTCGTAGGGGAGTTGCCCATGCCTCAATTTCGGAGGTTAATTTCCCGATGATTTCATCAGCCTGATAACCCATTAGAGCGAGGGCGTGATTGTTGACGTTCAAGATACGGCCTTCTCTGAGGGTGGTAATCATAATGGCAATCGGCACTGACTGGAAAATTCTCAAAAACAGATTTTGACTGCGCTGTACTGCTTCCTCGTTTCGTTTGCGGTCGGTCAAGTCCACCGCAATAGAGAGCGTACAGGGTTGACCATCAATCTCAATCGGTTCTGACGAAACGAGCATATTAACCATCTCGCCTGAGTGAGTGCGCCACGGCATCTCTAAGCCGTATATCCCGCCTTTCTCAAAAATATCGCTCACCAGTTCATGTCGTATATCCTGTGTTACCCAGAAGTCGGTACTCAGACCGTTAATGACCTCTTCGCGCTCGTAGCCAAGCAATGTCAGCATGTAATCATTGATTCGCAGGATATGCGCGTTGTCACGACCCACAATACAAATGGCAGCCGGTACCGACTGAAATATGGTTGAGAAGAGTTCCTGACTGTGCCATACCACTTCTTCGGCGTGTTTGCGTTCGGTGATGTCGCGCAAACAGGAAATGGTCGAAATAAATTCGCCTTTAGCCGAGAAACGAGGTGCGGATGCGCTCTCAAAGTAAAGGGTTTCCCCACCTTTTGTTCGCCAGCGCACTTCATATTCTCGTGTCTGACCTGCCATCAAATCGTCTAACACCTTCTTCATGAATGGCCTGTCTTCGGGGAGATCCAAATGCTGAAGCGTGTTCATCTGAAGCAGTTCGGCGCGTGTGTAGCCCAGCAGTGCTGCGGTCTGGTAATTCACATCCAGAATATTCGCATCTTTGTCTAAAAGGAGGATCATGTCGTGGGCAGCATCAAAGACCGCACGAAACTTGGTTTCACTATCTTGCAGCGCCTCCTCCAGGTGTTTGCGCTCGGTGATGTCGATCCATGAACCGATAAACTCAATGGGCTTGTCCACTTCTATGATGTCTAATTTCAAATTGTGGCGCACCCAATGATAGGTATCGTCATGGCCGCGGAAACGATAATCAATGCTTGAAAATTCCTTTTCAGTCAAGGTGCTCAATGCCTTAGATACCACTGGCATATCATCTGGGTGAATGTGATTGTTCCAGAATGCGGAATCATTCGTAAATTCGGTGGGGGCATAACCTAGTTGTAAGGCAACATTGTCACTAGATAACTTTCACAATAGGAAAGGAAGTGCTAAAGTAGGGAGATGATAATGCGCTATGAACACCTCAGCCA
>JACDGI010000766.1 GCA_013821665.1 Anaerolineae bacterium | reverse complement strand
CATGATCACTCTTTTCGATAATTAGGAAAGCAAGTGGTTGATTATTGTCGCTCTAAAATTAAATTACGATAGCCATCGACTCTGGCATGCCATCCGCTGGCTATATAGACAGTGCTATCAAACTGGAAGGTCAAGGCAGGTCCAACAACAGTCGCACCAATCGGCAGTTGATCGCGCTCATAGAGTGCCATTTCTTCACCGGCAGGAGATATTTTGTTACCAAGGTAAGCAGCACTTGAGGAGATATTCTCAGTTGGTTGTTCTGCCAGTAATTCCGGTTTTTCCACGATGCCGATAGCTTGTAAACGCAAGTTGACGACCTCGACAGCCCGTTGGCGCAGGGCATGTCCATAGGTTTGCTCGTGTAGATTATGGAATGAATCGACTAAAGCCGTCTGACTGGTTGTACCAGATAATCCCACGCTGAGTTCGTAGGCTTGGCCTTGATAACGCATATCGACACTTGGCCGAAAAATCATGTCGGCTTCGGCAATACCTTCTTGTGTGAGTTCCATTTTAGCCTGTAGCAGCATCTCGGAAATGAGCGCATCCAATCGGGTGGCGGTGCCATCGGTATATAAGCCCAGCACCGAGCGGCTGTAATCTAGTGCCACATTAGCGACCAGCAATCCGAAGGCGCACAGCACACCGGGATAGCGTGGAATCAGTACACGCGGAATGTCGAGTCGGGCAGCGACTTCGCAGGCGTGCAGCGGCCCAGCACCGCCGAATGCCAGCAGCGTAAAGCCACGCGGATCATAGCCGCGTGCCACCGAAACACGACGCACAGCCCGGTCAATACTGACATTCGCGATGTCGATAATACCTGCCGCCGCTGCCTCGACGCTTAACTTCATGTCGCTGGCGAGGCTGTTGATAGCGGTTTGTGTGTTGGCGAGGTCAAGCGTCATACTGCCACCGAGGAAGTGATCAGGATCGAGCCGTCCCAATACGGCGTTGGCATCACTGACGGTAATGCTGGTGCCGCCACGCCCATAACAGATTGGCCCCGGTGTTGATCCAGCACTTTCCGGCCCAACGCGTAACGCACCCCCTGCATCCAGCCGCGCGATTGATCCACCACCCGCACCAATCGTCTCGATGTCCAGCAGCCGAATCCGGAGTGGCAGACCGTCAATCTCACTTTCGGGACGACGGACAGGTGCTCCGGGGCAAATAGCCACATCGGTTGATGTGCCGCCAATATCCAGGGTAATGATGTGGTCATAGCCTGCTAATTTGGCAACATGGAATGCACCAATGACTCCGGCGGCTGGCCCACTCAGTGCGGTTTGGATGGCTTGCTGGCGCGCACGTCCGGCACTCATCACACCACCGTCAGACTTCATGATGCGCAGCGAGACACGGCTGCCGTTGGCATTCAGGCGTTCTTCCAGCGTGCTTAGATAGTGGCTCATCACCGGACGTACATAAGCATCCAACGCGGCAGTGCTGGCGCGTTCATATTCACGGAACTCTGGCAGCACCTCGCTTGATAACGCCACTTGCCATTCTTGTAACAGGCCGCGTTCGAGGATGCGCTGCCTAACTGCTTGTTCGTGGGCGGCGTTGACATAACTATAAAGGAAGCAGACTGCCACTGACTCGATGCCTTGTGCAGCAATATCGTCCAGCACATGGTCAAGCGCGGTCATATCTAAGGGTGTGAGGATTTTGCCTGTGTAATCCAGCCGTTCAGGGATTTCGTAGCACCAATGGGGTGGGATCAGTGGCGGTGGTAGCTGCGGTTGAAGCGCATAAAGTTGCGGACGGTTTTGCCGTCCGATGAACAACAAATCACGGAAACCTTGCGTGGTGATCAGTGCTGTTTTTGCGCCTTTACGCTCTAGAATAGCATTGGTGGCTACCGTCGAACCATGTGACACCCGTTCAAGCGCCGATAAACCGCCGGG
The DNA here is from genome assembly GCA_013821665.1 of Anaerolineae bacterium. Taxonomy (GTDB): domain Bacteria; phylum Chloroflexota; class Anaerolineae; order Aggregatilineales; family Phototrophicaceae; genus CFX2. Next base: position 1,843 of record JACDGI010000766.1, on the reverse strand, counting down.
GGTGATGATCTCCAATCCGTCTAACATGGCCTGTGCTGGATTGGCTGGTGTGCTGAGGAGTTTGTGGATTTTCAGGTGACCGTCAATGCTCAGCACAAGGTCTGTGAAGGTGCCGCCAATATCTACGCCGACTAACATTTAATTTCTCTCTTTTAGATAGCGTTGATGTACTTTAGATAGAGAAGCAAAGAAAAAGTGTTTTCCAATGCTGGTAGATATAAATCGCCAAAAAATGATTTACCACTGGTTGACTTAATTGTTTCATCCACTTTGAAATGATGCCCAGTAAAATTGCGTACTAAATATACACAATCTGCCCAACGAATTTGGTCGTTAGATTGATTATTCAAAATGTTTTCAAGTTGGTCGACTAACTGCTTAAAATCTGTGGCTTTTGGGGCGGGACTGCTTGAATGCCAATTAATATTTTGAGTCTTTAGGGCTATTTGTAGCAGAGGATATAGAGTCTCCTGATAATTCCCTAAAGACGTTTGTTTTTTGTGCAATAACGATTCAATCAAAAGGCAAAGGTCTTTTAACATTGAGTATAGGCGACCATAAGTGAAATTATTTGGAGCTAGCCTGTTTAGCTCTATATTATCTAGTAAAGCAAGTATTGTTCCTTGCAAATAAATCCGATCTTCACCATCAATGTCTTTGAAGAGTTTCTCCAAAAATAGGTTGTCGACGGCGAAATTTATTCCATTTTTATTTCCATAACTTATGAAATACATAAAAACTGTATTTTCGAATTGCTTCCATAAGATGCTATCCAAAATAAATTCTTTGGGATTAGCAACGTCTCTATCTTCCAATTCAGCCGTCAACAAATGTGCTATCCCAGCATCAAATTTTCCTTGAGCGATTTGTGTGATCCCTAAGTTGGCATAAGCAATACCTTTATTAAAATATTTGGATGTGGATTTTTCATATTCTAAAATTTTGTCTAGCATCCGCCGATAATATATATCTGCTGCCCAATGGATACCTGAAGTTAGCAACCATCCACCATATTGGTTAGTTCTATCAAAATAGACGTTTTTTTCGGAATAAGGCTTATTAATAGGATCATATGAATCGTGACTTTCTAAATCTTCTTGAAGTAAGGCCAAGCCTTTTTCAATGCCTGCGCCAAACCAAGTCATTGCTTGTTCAAGAGCATCTGCTTTGTCAGATGGATTTTGAATCACAAAACCCTCCTATACTAAATAACCATCACAATGATGAATCGTATTTATTATTGTTGCTGGGGTATTCTGCCAATATCTACGCCAACGAGCATAAAACTCCCCTTGAGTGTCTGATTTGTACTGCGGGAATTATAGCGTGTTTAATGGGTTGCCAGTGTCATTCTCGGATAGATATTTGCGGCTGGACAACAAGAGAGCGCCTGATTAGACGCTCCCATGTTCGCGATAGAGGATGATTTTCTAAAACAACTTATAGGCTACTTAAAGGTGTAGATTTCCATGCCCATAATCATCGGACGACCGATAACACCGACTAGACTCACATTGAGTTTGCCATCTGCGACCACCACTGTGTACGCACCATAACGCTTCCACTGGTTCATCCCCAAATCACCCAAGTTACTCGCTAATGGAATGCCTTCTGCCGCAAGGTTCCAACGGCGTGTATTCCCGGCAAAGTTTTCCATCGTCCAGATATAGAGATGGTAAGTACCATTGGGTATAACTTGAGTGATGTTGATCGCACCCGGATCTGTGGCCGCGTATAACAAGGTGTTTAGCATTTGTGACGTGGCGGTGTCTGTCGCTGGATTTGGTATAAGACCTTTATTGTCTTGTAATGCCCCTGATACGGTCAGTCCTTGCCCTAATGC
>JACDGI010000765.1 GCA_013821665.1 Anaerolineae bacterium | reverse complement strand
GTCTATGGCTTGGTCGATGTTGCCTTTTAAATAGTAGGTTGTGCCGCGAATAGTTAATGTATACCAGTCCTTGGGGTTGAGTTGAAGGATTTGGTCAAATTCTGTAATCGCAACTGGATAGTCTTTATCCAGAAAATGCTTAATTGCGATTACGAAAAGGGGCGTAGTCCAGCCTTCTGGCCCCAACCGTTTGGCGCTTTCTGTATCTTGTAGGCCAAGATCGTATTGTTGCAGTCGGAAATAACCTAAGCTGCGGTACATGTAAGGTAATGGATTGCTGGCATCCAAGTCAATAATGGTCTGCATCTGTTCTATGAATTTTGGGGTATCGCTCAAAAACAACAATTCCGTGCGGTCAATCTGCGCGGCTCCACTGCTGCCGACTACCTCAGCGTTGGTAATGGTCGATTTCAGTTGGTCGAGCAAACTGATTACGCGCTGTGTTTCATATATGTTGCCATCAGCCGTTTGCATCGAATCCACGATAACCAAGACCGGTACAGCCACCGATTGAGTGTGCGGATCGGTTAAGCGTACCTGTACATCGGTGTAACGGCGGATGACATCTTCGGCGATTTTGTTGTGCTGCAACACACCTAAATCGCCCACTTGTACCTGAAGATCAATCAGGTCGTCATCCACGCTGCCCCAGACGATGACCCACGCATGATTGGCCTTAGCAACTGCGATGGCTTGTTCGGGGGAGCTGATGACCTTGGGATAGTCACGGATTCGCAGCTTCGAGAAGGGTAGACTGGTGTCCAATGTGTTCGTCAAATCAGCCGAGATAAAACGCCCCACATCGCGGGGCTGTTTGCCCACCTGTTCAAGCTGTGCGACCAATACCATGTTTTCATCGGCAGCCACGGGCGGAACCTGAACAATAGCAGTATCAGTATTAGGCACTTGTGTGGCAGTGGATGAAGGCGAATTGTGCTGTGAAATAACTGCTAACACGACCACCAGAATCACGGCTGCGATAAGCAGGACGGCAGCGCCAAGCCGGTTGTTGCGTTTGGATGGTTTTTGAGGGGTGGGCTTTAAGGTTGTTTTTGCGTTGTCCAGCGAGTCTTGAACCACAGGCTTTGTTGCGATAGGCGCTGGGGTAGGTTTTATGATAGGCGGCAGTGGTGGTGTAGATGTTTCGATGGATTGGGTCGGTAGACCTTCGGCTTCGGTAGATACATTATGGAGGGCTGAAGCCATCGCCGTGGCTGATATAGGCCGGTCTTCTGGATTTTTAGCAAGTGCCTTCTGGATAATGGCATCCGTCTTGGGCGAGAAGCTCGCCGTGGATAGGTTGAGGTGGGGTGGCGCTTCATTGACATGCGCCAGCATCAATTTGTAAGGGCTGTCACTGTGGAAAGGTAAATCACCTGTGAGCATTTCATAGAGCATCGCGCCCAGCGCGTAGATATCAGACCGATAGTCGATGCTTTCACCCTGCCACGCTTCTGGCGACATATAGGCGGGTGTTCCGATAGCCAATCCAGTTTGGGTGATGCGTGCTGCATCTCCTAAGCGGGCGATGCCAAAATCGGTTAAATAGGCGTTGCCATGTGTATCCAATAGGACATTTTGAGGTTTTAGATCACGGTGGATAATGCCTTGCTGGTGGGCATAATCTAAGGCGGAGGCAATCTGCCCGAACAAACGATCCACCCGCGCTAATGGCAGCGCTCCTTGTTTAAGCATGTCGTGGAGAGTACCGCCTGCAAGCAGTTCCATAACGAGAAAGGTGATTTCGCCTTCTTGTCCGTAGTCAAATAACTTGAGGATATTGGGATGGCTCAGCCGGGCAATCATCTCGGCTTCCCGCGAAAAACGCGCCGGAAAAGATTCCGCGCTGCTCATATCTGGTTTGATAACTTTGAGGGCTACTTCGCGGTTTACAGTCATTTGACGAGCGCGATAAACCGTCGCCATGCCGCCTTGCCCAAGCACCGAAAGGATTTCATACTGGCCTAGACGGTGCCCAATGAGATCAGCCATTTCCCCTCGCGATTGTCAAAGTGTTCAATGTGGAATAACTTCAAGCCCAGTATATCACTTAAGCTAAGACGACCAAAAATCCTCTCGATCTCGATTCGTCTGAGGAAATGTCAGTCTTTTCCATAATGCTTCGTTTCGTTTCACTTTTTTGACATCCAACGCAACTGGGTTATGATTGATTATTAATAATTAATTGCGGAAAATTACTTTTATGGACGCTTCAACACACCAACTTCGCCCTCGCATGACCAAGCCTGCGTCCCTATCTGACCAAGTGTATGAGCAATTACGCAGCTCCATTATTAATGCCGAACGCAATTCGGGTGAAAAGCTGGTTGAGTTGGAAATTGCGGCCCAGATGGGAACCAGCCAAGGACCAGTACGCGAAGCCTTGCAGCGTTTGGAACGCGATGGGTTGGTTGAACGCCAAGCCCGCAGCGCGACCTACATCAGCAGTATTTCGATTGACGAGATGTACGAATTGTTCTCTGTCCGTAGCGTGATTGAAGGCTTCGCCATCCGGCGGGCAGCACAGAAAATAACACCGCAACAATGCAATTACTTGGAGGATCTGATTCTCGAAATGGCACAGGCCGGCAAACGTGGGGACATGATAACCTTAGCCGAATATGATATGCGCTTCCACCAGACAATTGTGGAATGTGGAGGCAGTGCGGGTTTGCTGCGCGTTTGGATTACGTTGTCGAGCCAGATCCAGCGTTTTGTGGTGCAGTCGCATCCACAGCATTACGCCGACCTCGTTGAAATTGGCACCCGTCACCAATCTATTGTCACCGCCTTGCGCCAACAGGACGCTGAAAGGGCAGCCCAAGCCGTCCAAGAACACATCATGCTCATCTGGCCGAAAATTAATTTTGAGGGGCTATAGTTTGTTTGGTGCTACAGTCACCAATTTTGAAATGAGATGCCGACAACAGGATAGCGAGTTTTCCTCGTGGTTATGCGAGGTCAATTTATCATCAGTAACTCGTAGATATTCATCATCTGGTTCTAGCGTTGGAAGAAAGGAGCAGTTGAACAACGCACCCTGTTTACAAAAATCTATTTAAGGAGATTGAAATTATGAGCAAGAAACTCACTCGTCGGGAGTTCCTCCGTACCGCTGCCGGAACCAGCGCTGCACTTTTGGCAGCCAGTCAAGGCATTGCTTTAGCCCAAGACGCAACAGCTACACCCGCTCCGACTGCAACTCCTGCCCCACTGCCGGAAGGTTCGGCTGGAACACTCACGGTAATTCAGAAAACCGAATATTTCCCCGAAGCTCAGCAGTTGATTCATGACAATATCGTCAAATTTGCAGCAGACAAGGGTGTCCAGCTTGATCTTTCGACGGCTAATCCAGAACTCTTCGGTGATTTTACGGCCAAGATGTTGGCAGCAGTGCAGGCTGGCAATCCGCCTGATCTCGGTTACCACACCTTGAGCATCCCGCAAATGTATTCGTTGGATATTGTCGAGGATGTTTCGGATGTGGTGGAGAAAGCTATCAGCATGTACGGCTCGGTCGTGCCAGCCGTGACCGAATTCAATGCCAAGATTGACGGCAAGTGGTGGGCAGTACCTTTTAGCTGCAACTCTGCTGGATGGTACGCGCGCAAAGATGTATTTAGCGCTGCGGGTATTGATGCATCAACCCTCGATACATGGGACAAACGACGTGATGCAGCCTTGGCTGTCTCCAACGCCGATAAGAAGATGTGGGGTTGGGGCATGACCATCAACAAGAGCGGTGACGGGCACGGCCTGATTAC